>NZ_JAEVHN010000003.1:0-53801 GCF_016803375.1 Micromonospora sp. 4G55 | reverse complement strand
TTGATCGCCTCGGCGCGGCCGGCGCCCGGCCCGCGTACCTCCAGGATGCTGGCCCGCCGCCGGGCCCGAACGGGGCGACGGCGGCTGACCGCGGGGTAGGCCGGCCGCGGTTCTGCCGTCGGCGGATCTGCCGCCGGCAGAAATCCTGGGGCCGCGACCGGTGCCGGGCGCAGGCTGGAGACGCCGGTTCCCGGGCGGTGCTCCTCGCCCGCCGGCGCAAGTCGGGAGGGCGGTCGCGATGATCGGGTACGACGTGCGCATGCTGGACGGTGGTCAGCCGACCTTCGGGGATCACGTGTTCGAGCGGCTGCTGCGGGAGCGGATCGTCTTCCTCGGCACCGAGGTCACCGACGACACCGCGAACCAGATCTGCGCGCAGATCCTGCTGCTCGCCGCCGAGGACAGCGAGCGGGACATCTTCCTCTACATCAACTCGCCGGGCGGCTCGGTGAGCGCGGGGATGGCCGTCTACGACACCATGCGCTACGTGCAGAACGACGTGGCCACGCTGGCGCTCGGCTTCGCCGGGTCGATGGGGCAGTTCCTGCTCTGCGCCGGCGCGGCGGGCAAGCGCTTCGCGCTCCCGCACTCGCGGATCATGATGCACCAGCCCTCCGGCGGGATGGGTGGCACCGCCGCCGACATCACCATCCAGGCGGAGAACATGCTGCACGTGAAGCGGACCATGCAGGAGTTGATCGCCCAGCACAGTGGTCGGACCCTGGAGGAGATCCAGCGCGACTGGGACCGGGACCGCTGGTTCACCGCCGAGCAGGCCCGCGACTACGGCCTGATCGACCAGGTGATCGCCCGGGTGGACCAGCTCGCCGGCTGACCGACGAGTGGCGGCCCCCCGTGGTACGCGCAACGTGTCCCGGCCCGGAGCGGACTCGCCCCCTCGATCGCGTCCGCCCGGCCGTGACCTGCGATCCTCACTGCATTTCGAGCCTATGCCGGGCATGCGCTGCCCGCTCAGCGAGAAGGCGTAGCGCTTTCGGAGCGAATCGTGTTACATGACCGCCCGCCCCCGGGATGGGGACGGGCGGTCACCGCCGCGCGGTCGCCCGCGCGCCGTGCTCACGGGTAACTGATCACCGGGCTGGTGCCGTAGCTACCGACGACCGGGGTGCCGACCTCGTTGACGGTCTTCTCGATACCGCCGCTGCCGTCGAGGAAGACGGTCACCATGTCGTGGAAGCGGACCCCGGGCCGGCGCGGCGCCTCGATCGCCCGGTCGCAACGGATGTCCACACCCTGGTTGAAGTAGGAGTAGACGCCCAGCCCCCAGGCCTCGTGCTCGCGTACCCGGTCGCCGACCTTGTAGGACGCCCAGCCCCGGCCGGTGGGGCTGGTCCAGGCGGCCTGGCTCGGCGGGTCGTAGGGCAGCTCGCTCTGGTAGAAGATCGTCCGGCCCCGCTCGCCGTTCCAGATGGTCTGGTAGCGCTGGTAGTGCTCCACGAAGAGCCCGTAGGCCGTCACGTCGTCGCCGTTGACGATCACGCCGGTGCCGGCGGTGTTGGCCGTCCAGCCGATGCCGTTGCCGTGGTCGCCGCGCCAGGCCCAGACATTGTCGATCAGCGTGTGGTCGCTCTCCACCACCAGGCTGGTCCGCGCGCGCCCGACCCAGGGCCCACCGATGCGGAAGAAGACGTCCTGCACCGAGATCGGGTCGTCGGCGTGGTCGCGGCGGGAGTGCCGGTGGCCGATCTGCACCAGCACGTCCGACTCCGCCTCGCCGGCGTCGACCAGGATGCCGACGATGCGGACGCCGTCGACGTCGGCGACCCGCAGCGCGGCGTCACCCCCCGGTCGGGGCGAGGCTCGGCATGCCGAGGCCGAGCACCACGGTGCCCGGGTGGATGACCCGCAGCGCGCGGTCCAGGCGGTAGACGCCCGGGGTGAGCAGCAGGTGCCGGCCGCGCGCCAGCTCCCGGTTGATCCGCTGCGCGTCGTGGCTCGGACGGGCGATGAAGAAGTCCCGCAGCGGCAGCGAGCGGGTGGTCCCGCCGCCGGCCGCCCAACTGGTGCCGGCGGTGTCGCGGCGCAGCCCCGGCACGGCGACCCGCCAGCGGCCGGCGGCGTCCACGAACAGGTACGGCTTCTCCCGGGTCACCGGGCTGGTCGGCAGCGTCGTGTACGGCGGGTTCGGGAAGCCCTGAGCGGGCGCGCCGAGCACGCCGGAGAAGACCTGGTTCCAGACCCCGTTGGTCCAGTCGCCGCCCAGCTCGCTGTCGCGGGTCAGCCACTGCTGCTGGGAGCCGTTGATCGTGATGCCGTCCACCTTGGAGTCGGCGATGAAGCCGCCGCTGGAGTAGCCGCCGTTGCCGGGCTCCAGCCAGAGGATGCCCTTGACGTGCACCCGACGCATCGGCGACGCCTGGGAGACGGCCCACTGGTTCGACCAGTCGGTGGGGGTGATGGCGAGGTTCTCCGCCGAACGCCAGAAGTTGGTCAGCGCGGAGATGCCGGCCGGGGAGTTCGGGTCGGGCTGGCCGACGACGCGTACCGCGCCGTGGATCTCCACGTCGTCCGGGTGCTCGCCCAGGCCGGCCACGGTCGTGTAGTAGCCCAGCCGGGCGTTCACCTCGTAGCGGCCGGGCTTGAAGAGCACCGCGTACCGGTCGGTGCCCATCTCGTTGTGTTCCTGGCGGGCGAAAAGCTGGTCCACGGTGGACTGGATCTCGGCGGCCGGGGTGCTCGGGTCGTAGACGAAGACGTTCGGGCCGAAGTCGGGCTCGTCCTCGAGGTGGCGTGCGGGCGCGGCGGAGGCGGCGGTGGCGGGGGCGAGCCCCGCCGCGGCGGCGGTCGCGGCAGCGAGGGTGAAGAGCTGCCGGCGGGACGGGTGAAGGGGAGGTGTCATCGGCCTACCTGTCGGTGGTGAGGTGCCTTCGGGTCCGTGAGAGCGCTCTCTGGGCGGCGCGTCGGGCGCCCGGGCTGAGGTGGGTGGGAATGAGCTTGTTTCTACCCCGCCGTGCCCGATCGCGCCAGAGGGAGCGCCCTTGACAGGAGTATCGGAAAGCCTAGACTTACCGTTCGTGGCCACTTACCAAGGGCGGATGTTGGACGCCCTGGGCGACGCGACCCGGCGGTCCGTCTTCGAACTGCTCGCCGCCGGCCCCCGTTCCGTCGCCGAGATCGCGGCCGAGCTGCCGGTCAGCCGTCCCGCGGTCTCGCAACACCTCAAGGTCCTCAAGGAAGCCCGACTCGTCTCGTCCACCGCTGTGGGCACCCGCCGCGTCTACGCGCTCGACCCGCAGGGTCTGGCCGCCGTACGCGGCTACTTCGACCAGTTCTGGAACCACGCCCTGGCCGCGTTCGCGCAGGCCGTGGAGCAACCGCCCGAGGAGACACCGTGACAACCGAAGCCACCGAGCCCACCGTCGTACGCACCAGCGTCGAGGTCGCCGCCCCGCCCGAGCACGCCTTCACCGTCTTCACCGCCGGGATGGACCGCTGGTGGGAACGCTCGCACCACCTGCTGTCCGGCGAACTCAAGCAGGTCGGCGTCGACCCGCACGTCGGCGGACGCCTCTGGGAGGAGAACGACGCCGGCGAGGTCTGCGTCTGGGGCACGGTCCTCACCTGGGACCCGCCGCGCACCTTCGCCTTCGCCTGGCTGATCGGCCCCGACTGGAAGGTCCCGCCGCCGGACGCGATCGGCAGCCGGGTCACCGTCACCTTCAACCCCACCGAGACCGGCACCCGGGTCGACCTGGTCCACGACCAGCTCGACGCGCACGGGTCCGGCTGGGAGGGCATCCGGGACGCGGTGGCCGGTGAGGGCGGTTGGCCGGCCGGGTTGCGGCTGTACGCGGCGACCGTTTGACCGGTGCGCTGCGGGGGCCGGTCCGGATGGGCGGGCCGGCCCCGCCGCTGCCTGTCGTGCTCTGGCTACTCTCGCTCGATGGCTGAGGACCTTGCGATCAAGCTGACCCACGACCAGGCCCTGGTGCTCTCCGATTGGCTTGACAGTGTGATCGGTACTGGGCGGTTCGACGCCATCGTCGACGAGGACATTGCCGTCTGGTCGGCGTTGCACCGCGTCAGCGCGCCCTGGAGACATCGCTCGTGGAAATCTTCATGCCGGACTACGCGGCACGTGTGGACGCCGCCCGCGCGCGTCTCCTCGCTGACCTCGGTGATTATTTCGTGCAGGAGCGGCAGGTGCAGCGGGACGCGGGGCACCACGACAGCGGCCACGAGGATCACCACGGCGAATCCGGATCTTGACCGGAACAGCGGGCATCTTGCCGGCTACCTATGCATTACGAGCTCCGGCACCATGGCACGCCGCTCGGCTCCGCGTCCCGCGGCGGTTGGTGCCTGATGCTTGGACGGTGACAGGACCTGTTCAGGCATCAGGAAGGTCAACACCGTTCGGTATGGAGCGCGATCCTTCGCGGGTCGTCGCGTTCAGCGATGCGGTCATCGCCATCGCCGTCACTCTGCTCGTCCTGGAGATCCGTCCGCCGCAGGACAGCCGGCACCTGTTCCACGGCCTCGTCGCGCTCTGGCCCTCCTATCTGGCTTACCTTGTCACCTTCATGCTGATCGGGCAGGTCTGGGCCAATCATCACGTGATGTTCGACCAGATCCGTACTGCCGACCGGACGGTGTTGTTTCTGAACACCGTGCTGCTGATGGACATCGCGTTCCTGCCATTCGCCGCCTCGGTTCTGGCCCAGGCGTTTCGTGAGGGAGAGGGACAGCGCGTTGCCGTCGTCCTGCACGGCATAGTGTTCGAAGTGGCAGCCATTTTGTTCAACGCCATCTGGGAGTACGCACGTCGTCATCGCCGACTGCTCGTGACCGCCATCGATTCCGCCGGCGTGAAAGCCATCAGCCGGCGCTTCCGGCTCGCCCTCACCTGGATCGCCACCGGGACCCTGCTGGGCGCTCTCCTTCCCGCTCTTGGCGTGGCGGTGATCGCCGCGTTCATTCCCTTCTACTGGCTGCCCATCCGGGGCGAGATCGCCAGGGCGGGCCCGCCGCGAGGGTGGCGGTCCGGACCGCTGACCGCACGCCTCCGACGAACGTCGAGTCCGCCGGCATTCGGCTGAGTAGAAGCCCTGCGTAACCTCCGCGGACAAGGCGTATCAAGGCGCCGGCGGTTCCGTGCGTACCCCCGTTCAAGCGGCACCGCTACCGGCCGAAGCTGTCGCGCCGGCAGCAGGCCGTGAACAAGGCCCACGCCCGGATCCGTTGCCGCGGCGAACGCGTCGTCGCCACCCTCAAGACCTGGAAGACCCTGAAAACCCTGACCAAGCTGCGCTGCAGCCCCTCTCGGACAACCGCAATGGGTGCAGGCCATCCTCGTTCTCCACCACGTCGAAAACCCGACCTCCCAAGGATGAGAAACGCTCACTGGATCAGCCATGCCGACTGACCCTGGTGATGAGTTGTCGCGCCCGCACCCGTCACACCTACGACGGGACACGACGAGACGGAAGGATGACGAGATGAGTGCGGACACGCGGCTGGAGGAGCTGGGCGTGAGCGGTCTGGGCGAGGTCGACGAGCCGACGTTCTCGGGGCTGGCGGAGCGGCACCGGCGGGAGCTGCACGTGCACTGCTACCGGATGCTCGGGTCGTTCGAGGACGCCGAGGACACCGTGCAGGAGACGTTCCTGCGTGCCTGGCGGCGGCGGGAGACCTTCGAGGGGCGGTCGACGTTCCGGGCCTGGCTGTACCGGATCGCCACCAACGCCTGCCTGGACCTGCTCGCCAAGTGCCGCCCGGAGCCTGCGACCGGCGGCGAGGTGCGGTGGCTGCAGCCCTACCCGGACCGGCTGCTCGACGAACTGCCCGCGGGCGACGCGGACGAGCCGGAAACCGTCGCCGTCGCGCGGGAGACGATCGAGCTGGCGTACCTGGTCGCAGTCCAGCACCTCGCGCCGCGCCCGCGGGCCGTGCTGATCCTGCGGGACGTGCTCGGCTGGCCGGCGAAGGACGTCGCGGAGCTCCTCGGGGACTCCGTCAACTCCGTGAACAGCGCGCTGCAGCGGGCCCGCGCCGGCATGCGGGAGCACCTGCCCGCCGAGCGGCAGGACTGGACCGGCGACGAGAAGGACGCCGGGACGCGCGAGCTGGTGCGCCGCTTTACCGACGCCAGCGTGGCCACGGACATCGACGCGCTCGCCGCAATGCTGCGGGACGACGTCCGCTGCTCGATGCCGCCCACGCCGGGCCTGTACGTCGGCCGCGAGGCGGTGGTGAACGACTGGATCGACGACGGCTTCGAGGGCATGACGGGTCTGCGCGCCGTCCCCACCTCCGTGAACCGGCAGCCCGCCGTCGCCTTCTACCTCTGGCGGAAGCGGGAGGGCGCGTACCTGCCGCTGACGATCGACGTCCTGCGCGTCACCGGCGGGGCGATCACCGAGATCATCATCTTCCACGACGACCAGTTCCCGCGGCTCGGGCTGCCGGAGCGCCTGCCGGCGGACGGCACGGAGTAGTCCCGGTGTGGACGCTCGCGCTGCGCGGTGGCGCGCGTGTCGCGGTGGTCGCGGCCCAGTGGTGCAACGCGTTCGGCGTCGTCACCCGCGGGCGGGTGCAGCTGGAGTTGCGCGACGGCGAACCCGGGCCGGTCCTCGGACGCGACGCCGAGTTCTGGCTCCGCGGCACCGGCGTCCGCGCCCTGCGGAACCCCGGCCGTCGCACGGCGAGGGTGCGCATCGTCACGCCCAGGGCCAGGACCGTCACATGCCAGTCAACACACCCCGTACGCCAGTTACCGAATGATGGAGGAACGACATGAACAGCATGAATAACACCGGCGTCGTCGCAGGCCCGGCATCGGGCCAGACCAGCCACACCCACCGACTCCGCGGGCTCGCCGTCACCGGCTTCATTGCCACGCTCGCAGCGATGGTGGCCACCACCCTCGCCGCTGCGCTCGCCCAGGCCGTTGGCGTCGACTTCGAGGTCCCCGATGGTGGCGAGACGATCCCGTTGTCCGGGTTCGCCGTGGTGACCGGCTTCTTCTCGGTCGTGGGCATCGTCATTGCCGTCGCTCTTCTTCGTTGGAGCGCTCGCCCCGCCGAGCGATTCGTGTGGACGGCAGTGTCGCTGACCGCGATCTCGTTGGTCCCGCCACTCGTTTGCGGGGCGAACACCGCCACCACCACCGCCCTCCTCGGGCTACACCTCGTCCCCGCGACGGTGATGATCCCCACCCTGGCGCGGAGCCTCCGCACCCGGACCGATTGACGATCCCGCAACGGGACACGCGCGGCGCAAGGGCGTGTGCACTAACGTGGCCCCCGGTGCTGCCACCCTCCATTCCGACCCCTTTCTTGGTCAACTCGAAAGCTGAGTCGCGGGTGCGAAGAAGCACAGGGCACCTTGCGGGATGAAGACCAAACGTCATCCGCTTCAGTCGGGGCGCACCGGGTACCCCCGTCGCGTTCACCCTGGCCGACCCCGCCGTCGCGCGCCTCCCATGCGGATTCGGCTCCTGCGCGGCGGCTTGAGCCGGGATCTGACCCTCTCTCGGGTCGACGCCAGGCTCACGCCGCGCCAGGACGCGCTCGCAGCCGAGCCCTGACACCTACGCCGGCGGGAGGCTGTCAGGCCGTAGCCGGCGGGGCAGGGCACGCCTCGGCGCGCACCGATCACCTGCCGTGACCTGCTCTCCGGCGCTGCAGTCCAAGCTTCACCCTTCTTGGCCCTCAGCGTCCGTCGCATCGGGCACGCAAGGGCACGCCGCGCACGGGCCGACTGTCAGTAAGGTCGTCCGCATGGCTGACGCTGTCGTGATTCCCGGTGCCTGGTTCGGACCGGGCGCTTCCCTGCTGATGTATGCGGGCGATGTGGCGGAGCAGCGGGGCGCAACAGTACATCGACACTCGTGGTCCCAGGAGTTTCCGAAGCCTGATCAGCCAGAAATCGAGAGCTGGGTTGGCGGTGAGATCGTTCCACTGATCGACACCATTAGCGGTCGCCCACTGCTGATCGGCAAGTCGCTCGGCACGAACGCGGCAGCGGTTGCCGCCGAAAGATCCTTGCCCGCCGTGTGGCTCACACCCTTGCTCACCCTGCCGTGGGTGGCTCATGCGTTGGGCCGCGCAACCGCGCCGTTCCTGCTGGTGGGTGGCACTGGCGACAAGCTATGGGACGGTGACATCGCCCGCCGGCTGTCGCCCCATGTGCTAGAGGTGGAAGGCGCGGACCACGGTATGTACGTACCCGGCCCGCTTACCGAGTCGATCGCGGTGCTCAGTCAAGTCGTGGTCGCCGTGGAAGAGTTCCTCGACGCTATTGGCTGGCCGAGCTAGTCACCTGGTCTCGCATCGCTGCTGGTACCTAGAAGCGCCGAATGACAGTGCGTTTAGGACGGAGAGCTCGGGCCAGAGAGCTGAAACCGGCCCCACCGGCGAGAAGCTCCTCCCGCTTCCGGTGGCTTGACCATCGGTTAATCTGCGCGCATGGCAGAGCTGGGTGCCGTCGTTTGGCCGTCTGCCCCGATCAGGACCGAGCGGCTCGTGCTCCGTGAGTCCGAGGCCCGGGACCGTGCGGCGTTCATCGAGCTGTTGGCCTCGCCAGAGGTGGGCACCTATCTCGGTGGCCCTCGGCCGCGTGACGAACTCGAGCGCGAGATGGCTGAGGTGCCCGGGCGGCGCCCTGGCCTTTTTGTGGTCGATCTCGACGGAGCGATGATCGGCATGGTCACGCTCGAGCGGCGCACAGTAGGTCCTCCGGGTCGAGTCCGTCCGGAGTCGGGGGAGGTCGATCTCGGCTACCTGTTCCTGCCGGAGGCATGGGGATACGGGTACGCCGCCGAGGCGTGCGCGGCGGCGCTCGCCTGGTTCGCCGACGCGCTTCCCGGCGAGCCGGTGGTGCTCTGCACCCAGACCGCCAATGACAGTTCGATGCGCCTTGCGGCGAAGCTGGGGTTCACCGAGGTGGAGCGGTTCGAAAAGTACGGCGCCGAGCAGTGGTTCGGCGTGTGTTCCCAGGTCACTCCGTCTGGTTGAACTCCTGGTCGACGGCGCGGCGGATCCACGACGAGACCCAGCAAATCATCGCTCACTTCACGACAGCGACCCCGACGTCTGACAGGGGCGCACGTGCACCGGCCAGCCCACTCATCGGCATGACAGGGCGTTGCCTCGGCGGCCATCCGGTCGCCCCTGGCTTGCTGGATCTGTCGCGCATCACTGGGCGGAGCTGCGTCGCACATCAGTTGTCGGATCACACTCGCGCTGCCTCGGAAGGGCGACGAACACCACCAGTAGGAGGTCGCCCAGCACCTGGACGCGAGCAGGGCGAAGGTGGCGAGGCGATCGGGCACGCAAGCCCCGGAAGGCGGAACAGTTGATCGGTGATCACGGTTTGACCTGGTGCCCCCGGCAGGATTCGAACCTGCGACACACGGTTTAGAACTCCTAACTCTTTGAGCGTTGGAGCCGTCTCCAGCAGATGATGGCGCAGGCGAGGGTGAGGAAGGCTTCGTGGATGTCGTCGCGGATCTCCCAGCGGGTGCGTAGCCGGCGGAACCAGTGCAGCAGGGCGATGGTCTGCTCGACTACCCATCGTCGGGTGCCGAGGCCGGAGCCGTGGGCGACGCCGCGTCGGGCGATGACCGGGGTGATGCCCCTGTCGCGGAGCTGGCGGCGGTAGATGTCGTAGTCGTAACCCCGGTCGGCGTAGATCCGCTCGGGTCGCTGCCGGGGTCGACCGCGGATGCCCTTGATCCGGGGAACCTTGTCGATCAGGGGCAGTAGTTGGGTGACGTCGTGGCGGTTGCCGCCGGTCAGGGTCGCGGCGAGGGGGATGCCGCCCGCGTCGGTGATGACGTGGTGTTTCGAGCCTGGTTTGCGGCGGTCGACCGGGCTCGGGCCGGTTTTGGGCCCCCTTTGAGCGCCCGGATGTGGGAGCCGTCGATCACCGCCCGGGACATGTCCAGTTGACCGGCGGCACGGAGCTTGCCCAGCAGGACCTCGTGCAGTCGCTGCCACACGCCGGCGTCGTTCCAGTCCCGTAGCCGACGCCAGCAGGTCATCCCCAACCCGAGCCCGAGCTCCTGGGGCAGATACTCCCACGGGATCCCCGTGTAGAGCACGAACAAGATCCCGCACAACACCTTGCGGTCATCCAGCGGCTTACGGCCCGGGAACCGGTGCCTGCGCGGCGGACGGGGCGGCAGCAACGGCTCGATCTCGGCCCACAGGTCGTCCGAGACAATCACGGCGGCTGCTCACCTCGCCTCACGGCCGATCACTGTAGTTGATCGTCCACGAAGGACAGATCTACACGTCCGCGTAGATCATTCTGTTAGGAGTTCTTAGGAATGGTGGAGCTACTGCTACGGCGCCACTCGTCCTATCAGGGCCTACGCCCGGCTACTCGTCGGCGAGGCGTCTGATCATTCCGTGTATATTCCTGATCTTGTTGGGTCACCTCTCGTGGGCGGGCCGGGGCGCGCCCGCCGGACGTGGGCTCAGCACGTGGCGCAGCACATCGGGACTCGCCGCCAAAATGGCCACTTGATCACACCCGACGCCGGAACGTGTACCCCGGATCGAGATGGCCTCAATCTCGGCACCCGAGTCAATCAGCTTCGCCAGCGTGCGGGCCTTTTGCTTGTTGACGTACGCGGCCATGTACTTTCCCGTGGCGTCGTACACCGCCACCGCGTTTCGGTCGTAGGGGTTCTCCGGCTCGCGGACGAGCCGCACCGGCTCGCCGGGGTAAAAGTTACCCGCCCGACACTCGGCCTCGTGGTGAGCTTCGCCGCGTAGCTGGGAAACATAGATGCCGGCGCGAGGCAGCCGGCGATCCGTCGGCCCGACGAGAAGGCCGGTACCGTCCTCGCAGAGCCGCAAGACATGCTCGCCGCCGGTGTCCCGGTACGAGATCAGGCGCAGCGTAGGTAGACCGTTCCCACCAACGAACCGATTAGGGTTGCCGCCCTGCGGCACATACCAACTGTCCGGCAGGCCGTCGTGCACTACCGCCTGGCTCGGTACGGCATCAACCGGCGTAGCGCGCTGCGCGGCTTTCTGGCTCGCCTCGTCCAGCCGCTCGGTCTTCCGGAACAGCTTGTTCATGAAACCCATCGGCACACACTGTCAGTCGACCCGCCTGTCCTCTACCCCGAGCCCCCTGCCGCGTCGGATACCCGACCACTCAACCTCCGGCAGCGGTCGGGGGCGAGCCAGCGAACACCGCTGCACCGCGCTCGGTCGGGCATAGACCGCCCCTCAGGGGCGGCTGTCGGGCGTGCAGATCGTGGATCACTGGCCATCATCGGGCTGAAGCCCAGCCGCAAGAAGAGGCCAAGTCGTAGTCTGGGCTCGCCCTCAAGACCATGCGACACTAAGTCATTAGAGGGTGGAGCCAGAGGGGGACCAGAAGTGGGCGCAGCCGAGGCCAAGGCGGCATTCGCACGTGCTTACGCAGCCGGGGAGGAGCCACGGCTAGTCTCTGTAGCGCCTTCAGGACGCGATGAGATGTGGGTATTGGGCGACGTAGCCTTCATTCTCCCAGTGATTCCTACAGATTCGCCCCCGGAACTTGAGTACGCTCTACGGCTCCGGCGGGAAGCATCGCTGACGGGCGAGTGCGATCAATGTGGTGCGGCTCTGGGTCTGGGCTCCACCACGACACTTGGAAGTGGAAACTTCTCTGAGGGCTTCATCCCACACCGACGCAACTGCCCCGCCCATGATGCCAACGTCCAACCTCTTCTTGATGCGCATTACACCGAACAAGAGGGCAGGTCTGCGGCCGAGGCGATTCGGCAGGCGAGTAGTCGGACGAAGGCTAAGCTTGAAGAGGTTCTACCAAAGAGCCGGATCTCCATTGAGAACACGGAACAGCAGCAGCAATGGGCCGAAGGATTGATTGAGGAAATCCTCGAAAAGGACGAGCGGTGCGATCATTTGAGGGCTCGGCCAATCCAGACGTGGACTGTTCTGCTCGGTACATCCAAGTTCTTATGCGATGAATGCTTCGCCTACCTCCAAGCGTCCATAGTCAAGGGGTGGCGGCTTCCCCTGATCGAAGACAACACCTGCGACCGCTGCCGGCGTTATTCGTCGTCGCTCTCACCACTTGTCATTCGGGTATCAAACTTCGTACTGCGAGGCGGGCTTTGTCGTAGGTGCACCACTCAAATAGCACCAAACGCTGACCTAGGGGGTGACTTGACATGACGAAGACAGTCGAGGGCGTAGAAGAGCCAACTCTTGAAGAGGCTCAGAAACTTCTTGGCACGAAGTCCAACCGGGACACAGTAAATGCTGCGCTACGGGAAGTGGTAAGGCGCAAACTAGTAGAGCAGTTCTTCGCGGATATGAGCGCACGGGATCCCAAAGAACTAGAAGAGGCGCGGGCGGCGGCGTGGCGATAACTCCTCAGTACCTGGTAGACAACAGTGCGTGGAATCGCCTCAAGTATGATTCCGTCAGCGCTAGACTCCGCCCTTTGGTGGATGCTGGTTTAGTTGCCACTTGCGGCGCACTTGAAGTTGAAGCGCTATATTCCTCCCGTAACGCCGAGGAGCATAACAAACTACGCGCTCAACGTTCGGCCATCTTCTCGTATGTTGACACCGAAGAGACCGACTGGCAAAGAGCGCTAGAGGTGCAACACCTGCTTACGAAAAACGCTCAGCATCGGGGACCCAAGGTTCCTGATCTGATCATAGCCGCCGTGGCCGAGAGGCATAGCTTGACCCTCTTGCATTACGATTCGGACTTTGACCGTATAACGGCGACAACAGGCCAACCCGCCGACTGGGTAGTCCCGAGAGGTACCGTCAATTAGTCTGAGCATTTGCACGTCAAGCCTGGATTGACTCGCGAGTTGACGTATTCCGGCACGAACGCTGAGGCCGTGGTGGGGATGCGGCGCGAGCTTCAAGGGCAGGCCCCCGCCTGCCGGCAACGCCGGCCCGAGGGGTCGCAGAGGCTCCGAGGTCAAGGGCGGCCCGCAGGGCGTCGCGCAGCGACGCGAAGCGCCCTTGAGGTCGGAGGGGCGGCCCCACATCCTCCGCGCCGCATCCCCACCACGGCCGGCGGTGACTCGCCCTACGTCGCGGCGGTGCGACGGCCGACGCGCCCGGCCGGCTGCCGGCCCACGAACCTCAACCACTCTCGGCGCTACCGTCTGCGGCGGCCCCAGGCTTTGCGCTCTCCGCGCCAGCCGCCGGGCGTGTTGCGTGGCCGGAGTCGGAGCGCCAGCGAAGCGACGGACGCGCGCCCAGGCGGCGGCGCGTGCGGCCCGTCAAGGGCCGCCTTGAAGACGTACAGAAACTTTGAACAACCTCGCCGGCAGCCGGCTGTCCGATCTCAGGACCTGCGTGGCATATCGGTATCAGCACCTGGGTGACACTCCGCCCTCCGTAGCACCGGCCGACGCTTGGCCAAGGTCGACCAGCTAATCCGAACCCGCGGCTTCAGTTGGTGGGCGAAACTCCGTCGACTGTCGCTTCCCAAGATCGCGCTAGGTGCTCTGCCGTGGCGAGCGGCTTCATCGTTCCTGGCTCGTTTGGATGGAGTGATACGAGAGGAAGCGCCATGACTATGTTGGGACTCTGCGTCGGGCTGATGACGGATGGATGAGCCGGGCGGCGAGCGGCTCGTACGCGAGGGAGCCGGCTGGATGCGGGCGAGCTTCCTGGAGCTGCTCTTCGATCTTGTCTTCGTGTTCGCGCTCAATCAGGTCAGCTTGCGGCTGGTCGACGACTTCAGCACCGGGCACGAGCTCCTGATCGGTGAGGCTGCCCCGACCTGTTGCTGTTCCTGGCGCTCTGGGTCCTGTGGCTGTCGACGGTCGCCTTGACCAGCCGACGACGTCCGGATCTGCTGCTGGTCCAGATTCTCGTGTTCATGTCGATGGCCGGCGCCGTGGTGATGGCCGTCGTGGTACCGCAGGGGTTCGAGCAGCGGGCTCTCGTCTTCGCCGGCGCATATACGGCGGTCCGGATAAGCCGCCTGCTGCTCCTCCTGATCGTCCGCCGTCAAACGGACCCCGTGGCGATTGCCGTGAGCGCGGTGCTGTGGATCGTGGGCGCGCTGGTGCCCGACCAGGGTCTCCGCGCCGTGCTCTGGGCCCTCGCGCTGGCCATCGGCTACGTCAGGGGCACGGCCGCTTTTGAGCGATTCGCTGGCGTACCAATCGCGGGTGAGCACGTGGCCGAGCGGTTGCAGCAGTTCTATTTGATCACGTTAGGTGAGGCGATCTTCGTGGCTGGCAAGGGGCTCAGCGCCAGTGACTTAGGCACCCCGCATGTGGCCGGGTTCGGGCTTGCGTTCGTCGCCATCGTGCTGCTCTGGCGGGTCTATTTCTACCGGGCCGGCGCGACCCTGCCGCTGGCCATCACGGGTGCTCGGAACCCGCTCCGGCAGTCCGTGGCGGTAGCCGGGACTCACCTGCTCATGATCGCCGGTGTCTTCCTGGCCGGTGTCAGCTTCGAGCTGTACATCATGCAGCCGCTCGGCCGGCCGGAACCGAACTGGCTCATCGCCATCCTCGGCGGGCCCGCGCTGTTCTTGGCCGGTCGGTCACTCCTCGAACTGCAGGCCTTCAGCCGAATCTCCCGATCGCGGCTGGCCGGCCTGCTCGCCCTGGGCCTCCTGATCCCGGCCACCTGGCACCTGCCACCCCTGGCCGCCGGTGGCGCCGCCGCTGCCGTATTGGCCGGAGTCGCCGGCTCGGACGCTTGGCGCGCCCGCGGCCGCGCACCCGAGGCACCCGCCCCACGGATCTGACCCACCACGGAATCCCGGTCCTTCACGGGCGAACCGTCAGGGCCAGGGATCAGACGGGCCTCAAGAAATACGCAACGTCAAAAGGTCATCTAGCCGGACGTGTCACCCACGTCCCGAGACTGATCTGTCACGCAGGTCCTGAGACCCGACCTCGCCGGCAGCCGGCTGTCGTACTCCGCTTGATGCGTTACACGGTGGCTTCACTTGATGCGTGACACTCCGCCGAGTGCTGGTGGAGTTGTGACCATGACAGAGCAGCGGTACCGGGCTGTGTTGGAGGTTCAGGCCGGGTGCCGGTGACCGGGGTGGCTGAGCGGTTCGGGGTGTCCCGGCGGGCGGTGCACCGCTCGGTTGGCTGGTATCGCGATGAGGGCCCGGACAGCGACGCCGATGCGGCTTGTCGTTGACCGCTGCAGACCATGATCGGCCCTGGTTTGGGGCACGCGGAGGACCGCCGACCATGAACATCGCGGCGTCGCGTGTGCCTCGTCGAGGCACCTACCTGGGTTGCCGACCGATGAGTTCTGCGGCGGAAGGTGGTCCGTCTACTACGGGCCATCGCGATAGTTTTCTGGCGCTGTCTTGTACCAGCTTGTGAATCAGAAGGAGCGGAGATGCGGATCAAGGTCAACGGTGTCGAGTTGTGCGTGGAAACCTTCGGGGACCCGGCGGATCCGCCGGTGCTACTGGTCGGCGTCACCATGCTGAGCTGGCCGGATGAGCTGTGCACGGCGCTGGCCGAGCGGTATGTGGTGCGCTACGACCTGCGCGACGCCGGCCAGTCGACGTTCGTCGACCCGGACGCGCCCACCTACGACCTGCGCGACCTGGTGACCGATGCGTCCGAGCTGTTGGTGGCGCTGGATCTGGGGCGTACGCACGTGGTCGGGATGGGCGTCGGAGGTTTCATCGCGCAACTGCTCGCGCTTGACCATCCCGACCAAGTTGCGTCGCTGACCCTGGTATCCGCCCGTCCGGTCGCGCCCGGTCCGGTCGATCCCGACCTGCCAGACCACGCGCCGGAGATGATGGAACAGATGTTCGGGCGTCCGAAGCCGGACTGGACCGATCGCGCCAGCGTGGTCGAATACATGACCGGTTCCGCGCGGCTGGTGTCCGGGTCGCGAGGATTCGACGAGCAGGACGTACAGGCGGCTGCCGGGTCGGTGTTCGACCGAGCAGGACGGACGGCGAAGGCGCAGCGTGCGAGCCACCTCGGCAGCATGTTCGCGGCCATCGACTGCCAGCCGCGGTGGCGCGAGCGACTCGGCGAGATCACCGCGCCGACCCTGGTGGTGCACGGGGACGAGGATCCGTTCTTCCCGCACCGGAATGGGGTGGCCCTGGCCGCGGAGATTCCGGGCGCCACGCTGCTCACACTGCCCGGCATCAGCCAGGGCGTGCCGCGGGTGACGTGGCCGGCCGTCGTGGACGCCGTGTTGCGCCACACCTCCTGACGGACGAGGAGCCGCGTCGGCCGGCGACCGGACGTCGTACGACGCCGCGGGTCGTGGCGGCGCTCAATGAGATGTCGCTACTGGACCGCGACCTCCGGGAGCTGCTCCACCGCTTCAACGTCCTATGGTCCGCCGCCCGTGCCCGCCGGGTCCGACCGTCGCACCGTGACTAGGGCCTATGTCGAAGTCGGCTACAGCCACTCGTTGATGGCCGCGAGGTGGATGGTGGCTTCGTAGCGCACGGCCAGCTTATCGAAGCGGGTGGCCACGGCGCGGTTCCGCTTGAGCCGGTTGATGCCGCACTCCACGGCGCCGCATGTTCCGCAGCGAGCGGGGCAACGTCGTTGCCGCCTCGACCTACTCCCGCGTCTGGGAGGAGGCACGGCGGTTGGCGCTGACTCCGCGTCTGGTCGACTCCCCGCTAGCCGGACGGCCGTACGACCTGCGGCACGCTGCAGTTTCGCTGTGGCTCAACGCTGGCGTTCCGGCAACCGAGGTCGCCGAGCGGGCCGGCCACTCCGTCGACGTCCTGCTCAAGGTCTACGCCAAGTGCATCGATGGGGAAGAGGCCACCGTCAACGGCCGGATCGACGACGTGCTGACCGGCATGGCTTGGCCCGTAAGATGGTCGCCATTCCGGATCTTGCCCTGGCCACCCGGCTGACCCGTCAGACGACTCCAAGATTATTCCGCGCGTATTCCGCGACCTACGACAAACGGTCGCTTCCAGTGACCTACGGCTGCACATGTCAACCAATCGAGCGCCACGCATATTGCCAGCTCAGGTAGCGTTTTCGCTGATCTTCGAGGTGCCCCCGGCAGGATTCGAACCTGCGACACACGGTTTAGGAAACCGATGCTCTATCCCCTGAGCTACGAGGGCGCGATGGCCCAGCTTACCTGCCAGCCGATAGCCATGAGTTCCCAGGAGTGCCCACCCGTGCTCACCGCTGGCAGCCGCCGCTGCTCCGACCAGTGGAGCACACACCGAGCATGCGATCATCGCCTGGCAACGCCTGGTACCCACCGCTGCCCGACACTGACCAGAGCTACCCGAGCCTGCCCATGACTCACCGAGCAAGTTCCGAGCGCTACCATGGGCGTTCCTGCGGCGGCGGGGGCGCGCAAGGTCGGCGCATGCGGCGAGACGCGCCAACGGCCCTCCGGCCGAACCTTCTGATCCGTAGTCCGATCCCGTCGAGCCCAATCATCCAAATAGCACTCTATGCCAAACCCGATCCGGTCACAACCTCCCCAGTCCGCCCACGTCCGGCTAGGTTCTGGCTGGTCCAGGCGCTGCGCGTGGCCAACATCCGCAGCCATCGATCGGTGAGGAGGTCACGGGATAGCCGTGAAATCCGGCTGAGTCCCGGTACGTCCGTGCCAGTTCCCCGACGTCCGAGCAGCCACCGAGCAGCCATGGATCGCCCACTCACGTCCTACGTGCGGCGGCGGCTCGGCCTCACCCCCAGTGCCGGCGGCCCGTATCTCGTCCGCCCCGATAGTCACATCGGCTACCGGGCCGGCGGCACGACCTGACCGGTCCGGTGACCTACCTGCAAGGCTGGCTCCGCGCAACTTCTGTCACGACCGTGCCCGTCGAGTAGCTGCAGCCCGCCGGTCAGCCCCGGGAGCTCACTGCCCGGCGGTTCGGCGGCCTGTCTGAGCGCCTGGCGCAGGCGCCGGATCGGCGGAACACCCGAAACGCCGGTGTCGTCGCGGTAGAGCCGGCACGCCAACGCCGGACGGTGATGGGCTTCGGCGAATGGATCCCGACCATCGATGAGAACGCTGGGTGAGCCGACGAAACCGAGTTGCTCGGCGTCAGCCTCGCTGGTTACCACCCGGACGGCGATCCGCACCGTCGACAGGCCCACCTCGTCGAGCGCGCGACGCACCACGGCGGCGGCCAGTCCTTCATTCGGGCAATCCTCAACCACCAGCAGTTCCACCTTCACCCGCCCATCGTGCCCGGCAGCCGAGGGGGTCGGCCAGCACGCCGACGGGCGCAGCGTTCGGCGAGCAGCGGCAGGTAGCTCGGGATGCTGCTGCCGGCGACTCCTGGCCGGACTTGGTTTCACGCCGATTTGAGGCAGCAGCAGGCTCGGCCAGGCAGGCGCTATCGATCGCGGCGGTCGTGTCCACCCGGTCATGCATGAACAAGATGAGGGCGACTCGGGTATCCCGCCAGATTGTGTAGCCGAGCAGTTGGTCGACGGCCTCGGCGAACTTGACGGGGCCATGCTCGCTTTCGGCATAGATCCTCTTCCCGGCGTCGCAGCCGCAGCTATCAACACCGCCGGCGTCGGGCCCTTCACCGGCGGATCGCCGACCCCGACACGCCGACAGTCGCTATGGCGCAGATCACGTTTTAGTCCAGGCTCAGGGTCCACTGTGGCAAGTTATCCACAGGATGCGGCTATCTATCCACATCCGAAGGATCGAACATCTGTCCAGCAAAGTCCCTGGCCAGAGACACAGTCGCATACCATGCGTAACGGCCACGCTGAGTTATCCACCGCTCTACGCACAAGTCCTTCCACAAGATGCAGGCCAGCGGGTGCCCCGCGAACCAGGATCTTGGGTGATGACCTGCTTGAGATACGACTACGCTGCGTGCTCTACTGCTGAAACACGACGACCCGGCAAGGTGCCGGGTCGGGCACCTCATCCGGGTCGGCGTTCTACTTGGCGGTAGGTCGGCGACGATACCACTGTGCCCCGGTTTGTGCGAGCGGACCGGGGAGGGTGAGTCCTTTCTGGGGTGCCGTGTGCGGACCTGGAAGGATTGAGCATGGCGAACCGAGCCATGGGGCCGGCGACGCCGGCCGAACCCAAGCGGCATACCGCTGAAATGAAGATCGCCGGAAGATCCAGCGTGCATGTGCAGGTCGACGTTCCCGACGAGTGGGCGCTGGTCACAATGGTGGGTAAGCATCTTGTCCGGCGCCTCCATCGCCCCGGCTTCTCGCTGGCTGGCGAGGCGGAGTCGGTCTCGGTCGGTCGCGCGGACCGGCTGCTCCGTCTCGATTCCGGTCTCGTCATCGTCAACCGTGCCGAACAAGCGCCGGCGGCCAGTGAGCGCGTGCTCGTCAGCCGGGTGCCTCTGCGCGAGGTCGCGGACGGCGCGTCCTTGTCGCGCGATGATTTGCGCTGGGCCACTGGGGCATCGCCGCAGCCAACCGCTGCGGATCTGACGGCAGTCAGGGACAAGGTTCTTGAGTCTTGGCGCGATCAGTTCCGATTCCGCGACGCTACTGGTGAGCGGCGTGGACTGCGCGGTGCGCAGCTGGGGGCGCTACACGGACTCCTGGCGCACTGGAGCGTCTCGGACGAGACGGCTACGGTGGTCCTGCCGACAGGCACCGGTAAGACCGACACGATGATCGCGTCACTGATCGCGGAAAGAACCGCGCCGCTGCTGGTCGTCGTGCCGACACGATCGTTGCGCGGACAGATCTTCCGCAAGTTCGTCACGCTCGGGGTGCTGCCCGAGGTCGGCGTGGTCCCAGCGGACATTGCCCTGCCGACGGTAGCCCTGCTGCAGGGTCGCATCGTTGACCTTGCTGAGGCCGATACTCTGCTAGCCGGCTGCCACGTGCTGCTGACCACTATGGCCGCGATCGTGAAGAGCCCGGATGAGGTACGCGAGAAGCTGGCAACCGAGGTCAGCCACCTGTTCATCGACGAGGCCCATCACGTCCCGGCCCGGACCTGGTCCGACTTCCGCGAGGCGTTTCCCGCCCGACGCGTGGCGCAGTTCACCGCGACACCGTTCCGGGGGGACAACAAGCTGGTGCCGGGCCGGGTCGTATACCGGTATCCGCTGCGCAAGGCCCAGCAGGATGGCTACTTCCAAACGATCCGGCTCCGGCACGTCTTCGACTACGACCGGGCCGAGGCCGATGCGAAGATCGCGGAAGCGGCTGTCGACCAGCTTCGGCGTGACCTCGCCGATGATTTCGACCATGTGGTGATGGCCCGGGCTGCGACCATCGCTCGGGCCGAGATGCTCGTCGAGGTGTACCGGCGAGTCACTGACCAACCTGTGGTGGTCGTGCACGGCCGGATGGGAGCCCGTGACCGGAAGGCAGCGCTGGATGCTGTCGCGTCACGGTCAGCCCGGATCGTCGTCTGCGTGGACATGCTCGGTGAGGGATACGACCTACCGGCGCTGAAGGTCGCCGCGCTGCACGATGCCCACCGGGGTCTCGGCGTGACGCTGCAGTTCATCGGGCGGTTTACCCGCACCGCCGAAGGCATCGGTCCGGCAACCGTCGTTGCGAACACCGCCGACCCGAAGATCAGTCAGGCGTTAGAGGAGTTGTACTCCCAGGACGCCGACTGGAACGTGCTCCTTCGAGACCTCACCGACGGGGCCGTCGGCCGGCACCTGCGCCGGGCCGAGTTCCTCGACGGCTTCGACGACGCGCTCGGCAACATCGCCATGCAGAACATCCAACCGCGGGTAAGCGCGGTGGCGTACCGCGTCCCCGCTGGTACCTGGCACCCGCGGCGGCTCGTCGATGCGATCGGCGCGGACCGGTTGCACTTCTCGTCGATCAATGCGGCCGAGAATGTTGCCGTCGCCGTCCTGCGTGAGCGTGAGCCGGTGAGATGGGGCGAGATTGGCACGCTGCAGGACGTCGTCCACGACCTCGTCATCATGTTCTTCGACCGCCAGAACGGTCTGCTGTTCGTGCACAGTTCCGACACCCGCCGGTACCACCGCGACTTGGCCGAAGCTGTGGGAGGAGAGGGTGTCGAACTCGTCCAAGGCATGCAGGTGTTCCGGATCCTGCACGGAATCAACCGGCTGATCATCGCCAACCTCGGGCTGCGACACGCTCTGGGCCGCTCCGTGCGCTACACCATGTACGCCGGCGGCAACGTCCACGAAGGGCTGACTGAGCAGAACTTCCACAACAAGATGACCTCCAACCTGTTCGGGTTCGGGTTCGCCGACGGTGACCGCGCGAGCGCCGGAGGCTCCTACAAAGGCCGCATGTGGTCCTACCGGATCGCCGAGGACATCTCCGAGTGGGTCGCCTGGTGCCGACACGTCGGCCGCAAGTTGGTCGACGCGTCCATCGACCCGGCGGCGTTCCTCCGCACCACCATGCGGGTCGAGCCGATCACGACCAGACCGGAAGGGCTAGTTCCGCTGGCCATCGAGTGGAGCGCCAACGTCTGGATCCGCAACGAGGACACCCTCATCTTCCGGTTCGGCGAACACACCACGACCTTCCTGGACATCGGCATCGACATCGTCGACCGCTCTGCCGACGGCCCCCTGCGCTTTCGCGTGTTTACAGACGAGCACGAGTCCCGCTTCGAAGTCGTCCTCAGCGACCGCGGCGCCGCATTCACCCAGCTGTCGGGTCCTGCCGTCGCCGTCCGCCACGGCCGAACCTTCATCCCGCTCGCAGCCTGGCTCGACGAAGAGCCGCCGATGATCCGGTTCCACGACGGTGCGCAACTCGTCCGAGACCTGCTCATCTCCGCCCCCACCGTGGAGCGCCCGTTCGACGACAGCCGGATCGACGCCTGGGACTGGACCGGTATCGATCTGACCAAGGAGTCCCAGCGAGCCGAACGCCGACCCGACTCCATCCAACGACGCGTCATCGAGCACCTGATGGCCCAGCCGTACGACATCATCTTCGATGACGACGACACCAACGAGGCAGCCGACATCATCGCCCTCCGCGTCGCCGACGAACGGCTCGTCGTCCGCCTGTTCCACTGCAAGTACGCCCACGACGGCCGACCAGGCGTCCGCGTGGGCGACCTCTACGAAGTCTGCGGCCAAGCCCAACGCAGCGTGCACTGGAAGGGCGACCGAACTCGCCTCATCCAACACATGATCCACCGCGAAAGCCTGGCCCGCCAACGCCACCGCACCCGCTTCGAACGCGGCAGCCTCGAACAGTTGGCAGCCATCGCACGGCGCCTGCGCGACCTCGACCCCGACTTCGAGATAACCATCGTCCAGCCAGGGCTACAGAAAAGCAGCGTCAGCGACGGCCAGCGAGATCTCCTCGCCGGCACACAGCTCTACCTGTCCGAGACCTACGCGGTACCGCTCTCGGTCATCGCCAGCGGGTAACCGTGTGCGGTCACCAGAACAGCCCTTGGTTATTGATGTTCTTCCCTAGACAAGAAGATCATCGGCCAAGGGCTGTTTCCGTGATCGGCCGGGGCCACCAACCCGCCGCCGCAGGTTAAAGATCAAGTTAGTCGACACCGAATCCAGCTCTGAAAAGCTCGCCGAAGAACTCCTCGCACTGACGAAGATGAACGGGAATCGGACGCAGCTCGACGCACGCTTACCGACCACGCTGCGAACGGCGGACCGCGTCGGCGAGTCCTTCGCCATCTGGGCCCACGCGACCGGCCACAGGGAAGGCACGCCTACTACATGTGGCCAATCCTGCGGCCAGATGGGAGGCTCTCCCGTAGCTGGCCCGCAGGGCCAGCTGTCGCCTACATCGCTCCCGTGTCAACAGAACCATGGCGACGCCAGGATCCCAGGCGCAATGTGCGGGAGGGTCAGTGACGAGCGTCCTGGCCGCTCAGGAAGTCTTGGTGGCGTCGCCGCGAAGCCGATGGCATCTCCAAGGTCAAACCACCAAGCGCAACTCTAGAAGAGTCGTAGCCTTCTCCGCCCACGACTGCCTCGGCTGGACTCGCGCGTCCGGCTAAGAGGAGCGCGAGCGCAGCCAAACGACTGCCGTGCACCTCTCGTCGGGTTTAGCCTGCTTTAGGAGGCCGGTGAGCAGGCACAGAGAGATCGAATTCTGGAAAACGTCGTACCCACGTGCGACCGTGGACATCAGCAGGTCGAGGGGAGGAGCTGCCGTGACGCCCACCCGCCATCAAGTTCGTCACTCTACGCCCCCTCTGCCGAATGCGTGCCGCTGGTGCGGTTTTCCGCAACGCGAGCATGGGCAGCGATGGACCCCTTCGAAAAGTTGGCACAATTGGGAGCCCCCCACGCCGCGACAGCGGAAGGCGCGGCTGCTGTCGCGACGGGCACTAGGCATCTAGGCTTGCAAGCTTCTCCAACTGCGAAAAGAGATCTCGAAGCTCCTGAGGAACCTCGTCCGGGCTCTTCAAACCACGTGCCATCTCGTACATCATCTCGGTTTTAGAAGACGGACCAGAGGAGCTGCCCGTCTTAAACATCTCTAGGAGTTCAGAGCTAAACTTCCCATTTCGAGCGGCTTCTATTTGGGTCGATAGCCATCTGGTCGAATCGTTCCTTGGCCACACTGCATTTGCTAGTTGTGCCCACTGCTCATTCGAGAAGATTGTCTCAAGCTCTTTGTCCGGACCGCCGATGAACCGAACATGCTGATCTATAGTGAGCCCCTCCTTCGCGAGGTTGGCGTCACTGAAGATGCGGAGCCTTTGGCTGTCGGCATCGATTGCCAGAAGGACTTGCCTTCCGGTGCGCGCCAAATAACCCACGAACTTCAGAGCGCCCTCATTATTGTGGCAGCCGATGATTACGATTCCAGCTGACTGGACTGAACGGCCGGTTGACAATCTGAACATCAGTGGGAATGAGTGTTGCTCGGTGGGCCCTTCCACGCCGACGAAGCAACGTTCATGCAGGAGGACGGTGTTCCGCAATCCAAGAGCGGCGGCGATGTCCGAAAGAAACCTGGAATTTTCGGCGTCGTCGAGATCATGAAGAAGCGTGTCTGCCACCGTTCGTTCACCGTCAAGATTTAGGTGAACAATATCCTCGATTGACGCGCCATCAATGAGGTTCATCGAGTGGGTGGCGATCATCATGGACACACCCGGGACATCGCACTGCTCGCGGATCAGCTTCATGACTCGTCGCTGCTGCAAATAGTCGAGGTGTGTATCTGGCTCGTCATAGGCGATGACAACATCCTGGAACTCATCCGACTTGGCGTGACCGGTTGCATCCTTCTTCAGGATTTCGCTGGTCCACTCCCAGATCGCTAGGCTGATTCGCCTTGCCCGGCCGGCGCCGACAGCGCTGAGGCTTACCTCCTCGCCAGATCTTCGCGCTAGCTTCAACTTTGTCGAGCGGAGTCCAGACGTAAAGGAGACCGAAGGTTCAATGTCAACAAGCACAAGGTCGGTGCATCGTTCCTGGATGTGTCGAATCAAGCCCTGGGCGTCTTGCCGAACACGCCTGCTCAGCTCCTGCTCCAAGTCGTGGACCTGCTGTTTGAGGTCGTCATCTTGGAGGTGGATCTTATAGCGGCTTGTAAGCGCCGCCTTCACGACCGTCTCGGCTGCATCCGCATCGCCAAAACGAAGGAAGCGCGGGAGGCGTCCTTTGGCCTCTTGGCTTAGGGGCGCCCAATCTTCCACACGTGGACTGGTAGCCGCGTATTTCTCTAGGGCTTCCAGCCAGGTGCTCTTGCGGCGCGTGTCGCCTCCTACCTCCAACCCAATATCACTCGCTACGCCCTTTAGTTCCGTCAGTGGCTTTGACTCAAGATCGCGTAGACGTGGATCCGCAGCAACGTCAGCAAGTAACTCGATTCTCGTCGACTGATCCGATGAGTACGTCCTCCTAATTCGCACGCGATGTCCCAGGCCGAGATCTTCTTGTTCTCGATCCGAGAGCTCGAACTCTCCCTCTACCGAGATTGTTGGGACCCTCATGTCCGGCTCGTAACCGTCAGTGCCAGTGCCCGAGTCGTCCGCTTCCGAAGGCTCGGCGTGCCGGGCTTCGTACGTCCGATCCTCGTCAATGGGGTGGTAGGCACCTAGCAGAAACGCAAGGGCGTCCAAAGTTGCGGACTTTCCGCTGTCGTTGTGCCCCGTCAAGATCGTCGGGTTACGTACGGGGATTGGGCCTACCTTCCCCAAGCTTCGAAAGCCTGTAACCGTCAGCGAGACGGGACGCATCACGCCCTCCTTGGGTGGTCGCCTTGAACGCAGGTAGTCGTTACGCGCATGCAGCAGGCATCGCAGCTCTTCGGTCGACGTGTCGTGCCGCAGGATGTTGACTCGGTCCTTGACCGTAGCGGAAAACCTACTGCTCCCGTTGCAACAACGCCGGACTCCGGGCGAGGTATCGTGCCCGCTAGCAAGGTTCATCAATACTTCGGTGGGAGTCCCACCCACGAGAAAGCCCAGAGTGATCACACAAGTGCGAAGGGTGAGTGGGGCCGAAGAATTGTGTGTGGATACCACGAATACCGACAGAGCGGTTATATCGGACTTTACGTATCTGGTCTCACGCATACTGTTTATGGCATTTTCGGCGGTCTCTTCTGTTGGGAGCGAAGGTTATGGCTATGGTCTTCGAGGACTTGGATGATGAAACGCGCACCGTGATGGTGGATGAAGTGCGCAGTGACATTCAACGCGCAGCCCTCTATCTGAGTCCTCGTCTGAATTCTTTGGGCACCCGTCGGTGGCCGGTTCTTCTTGAGGAGGCATGTTGGTCGGGTTCGCCCGAGTCGCTCGGCTCCGCGGTCGAAACGGAAAGCCTTCTTGTGTCTCACGAAACCGCCTCGCGGAACGGTAGGTCATACACCAAGCGTGTTCCGGTGAACGCTGCGAGCACTCTGGCTGAGGGTGAGTTTGTCCGCTTCTACATGAGAGCAGTGTGTCTGCGCGCTGTTGCTTCCCTCGCCAAGGTGCAGGTTTATAGGGCCAAAGTTGTGGCGAACTCGCGGCCGGAGTCTGAGATGAAAGTCGGCAGTCTTGTAAACCCCGACGCTCTCCTATCTGATCTCCGTCAGAACGTCGGGATTAATACGGTTCTCGGCCTGCCTCCGGGGCCGAACTCGGGCCTTTGTATTCGCCTCGTCGCACTCTGAGGTGATCGCTCAAACTTATCTCCAGCGTACGGGTAGATGAAGCAGCGGTCGTGCGCTAGACGCGACCACCTGTCCGGTCCCCTGACCCGAACAGAACCGCCGATTCTTTTCGCTCTGAACCACTCACAATCGGCCAGATTCGTGAGCCAGCCCGGAATGCGCCTTTCACCCCACTGTCCCTGGGTCAAGGTATGGCCACCATCGACAAAGGGAGAAAAGCGATGAAAAGCCACGGTGCGATCGTGAAGCGGTGCGGCTGCCTGGACCCGGTCACCAGGCGTGCGCTGGGCAAGAGTTGCCCGAGGTTGTCGGAGCGTGACCACGGGAGTTGGTACTTCCACTGCTCCACGAGGAATCTGCTCGGGCAGGCGGAGCGGGTACGCCGGGGTGGGTACGCGTCGGAGGCGGCCGCGCGGCGGGCCCGTGACGAGTTCCTGGTCCTGTCGCGGGAGCAGCAGGCCGGCAGGTCGTGGACGGTCGACAGGTGGTTGCGGTACTGGCTGTCAACGAGGACCCGGATCCGGCCGACGACGAAGATGCACTACACCCGCGACGTCGAGCGTTTCATCATCCCGCACATCGGGCATCTGGTCCTAGGGGACCTGACCTCCCGGCAGCTCAACGCGGCGTTCACGCAGATCGCCGCCACCTGCAACCGGTCCGGCCAACCCCAGACGCCCTGCACGCTGCAGCACGTCCACACCACGCTACGCGCCGCGCTCAACGCCGCGGTCCGCGAGGGCCTACTCGTAGACAACCCGGCCCGCCGGGTCGAACTGCCCGCCCAGGAACGTCCCCTCGCGCAGCTGTGGACCGAAGCCCGGGTCGCCGAATGGGAAGCCACCGGTCAGCGGGCGTCCGTCGCGGTATGGACCCCGGCCCAGCTCGCCGCGTTCCTCGACTACGTCCGCGACGACAACCTGTTCGCCCTGTGGTGGCTGATCGCCCTACGCGGCCTACGCCGCGGCGAAGCCGCAGGCCTCCGCTGGACCGAAATCGACCTACACGCGCGCCACCTGTCGATCGTGCGGCAACGCACCACCGCCGGCTACGACGTCCACGAAGGCCCACCCAAGTCCGCGACCAGCCGACGCGCCATCGCCCTCGACCGGCACACCGTACGAATCCTGCGCCAGCACGCCGAACGACAACGCCAACACCGAGCCGCGCGCACCGGGGCAGGGAAGGTCTGCCACGACAGCGGCTACGTGTTCACCAGCCCCGACGGGCTACCCGTCCACCCCGGCTACCTCACCCAACGCCTCCGCCTCCTCGTCGACCGGGCCGGGCTACCCCCGATCCGGCTGCACGACCTCCGGCACGGCGCCGCCACCCTCGCCCACACCGCCGGCGCCGACCTCAAAACCATCCAGCACCAGCTCGGCCACGCCACCATCCGCATCACCGCCGACACCTACACGACCAGCCTGCCCGCCACCCAGCACAAAGCCGCCGAAGCCACCGCCCGCCTCGTCCTCAACGCCGGCAAACCCGGCGCCGAGATACGGCGGCCCGCTGGATGTCGCGACGCCGCAACGCGGTGCCCGACGACCGCCGAGAAGACGAAGCCAGCCGGCGACACCCGCGCAGCGCAAAGGCGGTCCAAGACAAGGGACCAGGTCACGCCGACGGGCCGGAGTAGGCGGGCACGCGAAAGCCGGTGACGATCTCGTCACGGGCTGCCCGGGGAGGCGGGAACATGTCCCTGCCTCCCCGGGCAGCCCGACCGATTCCGGCGACGCCCAGCCGCACCTGCCCACCCCACCGCAGGGTGCGGTGACAGCGATCGCCAGGACAGTCAGGCCTGCGAGGCTCCCTCCAGCGACATGCGGATCTTCGCGTGCGACAGCAGCAGCTCTGCGCTCGCCCGCACCGCTTCCTTGGCCATCTTCTTGAACACGTAGATGTACGTCTCGGCGGTGGTGACCGGGCTGGCGTGGCCCATGTCGTGCTGGATCATCTTCAGGTCCACCCCAGCCGCCGAGGCCAGCCCCGCGGCCGCGTGCCGCAGGTCATGCAACCGCACCGGTGGCAGCCCCAGCTGCTTGACCAGCTTCGCGAACCGGCGGGTCAGCCAGTCCGGGCTTACCGGGCGCCCGTTCGCGTGGACGAAGACCCGTCCCTTCGGATCAACACCGCCACGGCGGCGCCGCTGCTCATGCCACAACTCCCACAACAGCTTCACGGTCGCCTCGTCGAGAGCCAGTGTCCGCACCCCCGCCGCTGACTTGGGCGGGCCGAGGTGCTCCCGCCCGCCGATCACGATGACCTGTTCCCTGATCGTCAACTCTCCTGCGGCCAGGTTGATGTCCTCCCAGCGCAGGCCCGCCATCTCGCCCCGGCGCGGGCCGCGCAGCGCCACCAGCCACCACAGCACGAACAGCGGATCATCGCGCACCGCCTCAAGGAACCGCGCCAGGTTGTCCAGGTCCCACACGGCCACTCGCGGGCGCACGCCGGTCTCCCGCCACACCGCCTCGTGCTCGTCATCCCAGACCACAGCGTGCGGGCGCGCCCCGTTCGGTAGCCGCAGATTCCGGGCGGGATTGTGGCCGACGATGCCCTGCCGTCTCGCCTCCGACAACGCGCTGCGCAGCACGGCCCGGATCCGGCTCACGCTGCCCGGCGAGATCAGCCGGCCGCCGCGCACGACCTGACGGCAGATCGCATCCATGGCCCGCTGAACGGTCTTCGTACGCAACTTGCTCAACCGATAGAAGCCCAGGTGCGGGATCAGGTACTTCTCCACGACGCTGCGGTAGTTGAGCACCGTCGTGGGCCTCAACCGGCCCTCCAACTCCGACAGCCAGAAATGCAGCCAGCGCCGCACCGTCCAGGTCCGCGCCACCGCCTCCGGCCCCGGCAACTGGGACAGTTCCCAGCAGGCCCGTTCCGCCTCCGCCAAGGTGGCGAACCCGCCCCGACGGACCCGATCACGACCGCCGTCAACAGCGGGGACCTGCAACGAGAAGTACCAGCGACCGTGGCTGAGGTCCGCCAGCCGCTCGCAGCGACCGCCGAACTGCTTACCCGTCTCTTCGTCGCGGCAGCCACACCGCCGGTACACCCGACCCAGCCCATCCGAGGTGCGCATCAGCACCCACCCCAGAAGCCAGCCTCAACAACCAGCGAAGTCCGCAGCCGAGCTGGCCGTGGGTCCGCGACCGGCCCAGCAAGCCAGCAACCGGACCTTCCTCCACATAAGTTCATAATCGTCTCTCAATCAGATGAGATCCGACTACGAACCGAGGTCAGGAGTTCGAGCTCCTTCCAGCGCGCCTACCTGACGAACCCGCTGCGCCGCCAGACAGATCAGCAGCTCAGCGATGCCGTGCGAGCCCAAGAACGTGTGCCACAGCCGTGACTCACACGTGACTCACACGACGACAGGGAAGATAGCCAATCGGCTATCTTCCCTGGTCAAATAAGCGCGCCCGAAGGGACTCGAACCCCTAACCTTCTGATCCGTAGAGGTAGCCGATTGGGCCACCGCTGGCAACGGCGACGCGGCTGTTCATAATCTGCTTCGCCAAATCACGAAGGTGAGCCGGCGTTCTCTGAGGGTACGTCCGGCGCATTCCCGGGTGAACGCGCGCGATGAGCTGGCCGGCATAGTGGTGCCGCGGAGCCTCTTCACCGTCGCGGTACTTCTCACCGACTCGACCGGTGATGCGGTAGACCGCGACTGGAATGGTTGCCACGGTGACGGCCAGGAGAACGTTGTCGAGGATGCGAGCCGGGTCCGAACGCCACCAGCGGAGGCTTGTCTGTTCGAGCTCGTCGTCAGTGTGGTCGACGTGGAAGCCGATGAACTGCCGGTCTTCGCCGGGGTACGCATCAGCGCGAGCGTCCGTGCGGAGCACGGTGAGTTCTCCCACGGTGACTCGAAGGCGCTGACGAGCGGCGAGTTCGTTAACCAGGGCTCCGGTGATCGGCAGTTCGAAGATGCCAGCGCGGACCAACTTGTCGACACCCCCAGGATGCAGACCCAGCCGGCCTGCAGCCTGAGCACGGGTGAGTGTGGCCGTCGGTGTGGCAGGCGTTGGGTGCGGGGCGAAGGTGGGCAGACTCACGAGTCGAACCTCTTTCGGCAGAGAATGAGCCCCGGGCCTCGGCGGCCCCTGGGCTCAGGAACTCCTTGACTCTACCGTGCGTTGTTCGGAGGCACTATCCCGAAGGCTAATGCAGCTCATCGTCATGATCGTTCCCGACGAGCTGCAGCAGCCGGTCACGATATGCCTCCCACAGCGGCAGGGCGCCGGCGGCAAGCACTCCGAGTGAGAGGGTGACGAGTTGTCGGACGCGCGGCCGTGGGCGCGGGCTGAGCATGACCGTGCTCGCTATTGGCCACATCGGGTCAGCCTGCAGCGTCCGGATCATCTTGCTGTCGAAGCGGTTGAGGGGCCCCGGGTCGGGACGGGACCCAGCGAGATCTAGTGCTCCGACGAGGAGGACGATGGTCTGGTAGGCGGCGATGATCGTGATGGCCTGGACGGCGCGGCTGATCGTCTCGATGTCGGCTGTAGCAGCGGTCCGGCGCAGGGTCTTGAGCGACACTGCCTCCGCGATGCTGCCAAGAGGATCCTCGCCCCGCAGTTCGGCGTCACGCTGTACGCGCCGCAGTTCCTCGCGCTGCGCGTCAGTCATTCCGAGTAGACCGAAAATCTCGATTACGTCGTCGGCCAACGCCTCGTCACCGTGGCTCAAGGCGTGCAGGAAACCCTGAGCCGCTGCCCGCCGCTGGTCGGGTGATGGACTTGCAGGAGCGTCCTGACCGTCGAAGGCGTCGATGAGCTCCTGCCAGCTGATCACCTGGAGGTCTGGGGCCGCCCGCTCCGCGATGCTGTGGCGTGCCTGCCATCCCTCGTCGGTGTCGCCGAGGTCTGCATGGGTGCGGCGGGCAAGGTCATCCAGCGCGGCCTTCAGGGCGCGGCGCACGTCATGCTCGTCCACGGGATGGCCCATGCCGAGCCGTTCGATCGCATGGTTACCGACCCTTCGTGATCCACGTCTAGACCCTTTTGCCAGCGCGATCGCCAGGTTGAGGGTTGACTCATCGGGTTCCTCGGAGGCGACACCTCGACCGCGGCCGAGGCCACGCCGAGCCGGTCGGGGTAGATCGCCGCTGGTGCGCCACCGCTCAATCTGGTAGCGGGACACCCGCACACCACGACGGGCAAGAGCGTCGATGAGAGCGGCGGTAGCGCCACCCACTGGTCCCCGGGGCACCGGCTACACGTTACAACCCCGCAAACTTTGAGTCTGTAAGGAATTTTGTGCGTGGCGTAATCGAGTGGTAAGCCCGTTCGGTCAGGCAGCCGGCGGGGGTTGGGGCGTGGTTGGTGAAGGAGACGAAGTGGCGGCTGGCGAAGTGGCAGCAGTGACGGCGATCGGGGTCATGGCTGGCCTGTGTTGCCTGGTGGCGATCTGCCTGCGCGGCACCACACCCGGCGAGCGGCCTGGAATCTTGCGCGCGCTCGCGGAGGTACTGGGCAGCGTCTGGCCGTGGGGCGGATCCGGACGACACCCGGGAATCGGCCAAGGCGTCACGCGCACCCTCCCCACTGACCAGGCGCTCGTACCGCGGTCGAGGCGGCGCCGCACGGGTCACGATCGCGCTCAGTGCTGAACTCGATCTCGATTGCAGGCACGACTGGTAAGGCCGCCGGATGCAGGCCGCAGAGAAACTTCGTTCTGCGAATCGGGCACCCCTCGCCTCCCGATGAGAACCGCCAGCAGTGCGACCGCCCCTTAATGGACGTGCTGAAGCATCGTCGGCACGGCCGAGTCCATCGCATCACTCGACAGCGCGGTGCGGTCCGTCAGCTGCGGCTGTCCGGGTGCCGGCGGCCGGCGGTCCTGAGTCACATCATCGATGAACCCAGCTTGACCGTCCGACGCTTGAAAGGAATCGGGCCACCTTCCAGGTGATATAGCGCCAGGGTGTTGAGGTCGTGGCGCTCGAGGGATCCGGTTGCCTCGACGACACCGTTCGTCGCGTCCGACGTAAGGGTGATGATCATTTCGGCGTCGGCGGAGACGACGAGGCCAGGGCTGCGGGTGGCGAAGATGTACTGCCGGCTGCCTCGCAGGTCGCGAAGCTTCGCCACGAGGTATTCCTCGATCCACGGTGCGTGAAGGGCGTCCTCCGGCTGGTCGATGATCAGGGGGTCGTTGCCATCGGCGAGGGCGATGATGAGGATGGCGGTGCACTTCTGGCCGTGCGCGAGCCGCTCGATCGCCACATACCCATCGTTGGCGTGTTTGCGGAACTCGACGGAGAGGCCGTCGTGCAGGTCGAGGGTCTGCATCCGCAGGAAGTCCTCGATAGAGCCCTTCTCCCGCACGTGCTCGAACAGGGTCTCGACGTGCTTGCGCTCGGCGCCCGTGGCGACACACACGCCGTCGACGTCGTCAGCAAGGAACGAGCGGACCAGCTTGACCGGGGTCGACTCTTCGCAGATCAACTGGAGGACCGGCGCCCGCAGCCGCGATCCTTTGGCGATGGCCGTCAGCTCGGTCAGGTAGGCCGAGTCGTCGTTCTCGGAGAGCATCTTGATCCGGACGATGCCGCCCATAAGCTTGTTGAGCGCCTTGATCCGGTCCTCACGCCGCCGGCGCCGCGCCTTGCGCGCCTCGATGAGCTCGGCGATCAACTCTTCCCGGTAGGACGTAGCCGTGGCCAGGTTCGGCACGAGCTCGTCGTTGAGCTGGGTCTGCTGCACGTCGAGTTTCGCCTTCTCCGTCTGAAGTTCGACGAGCCGGGTGCGCAGCGCGGCGAGACCCTTGTTATCAACATCGATACGGCTGACCGCTTCGGCGAGTTCACGGTCGAACTGCCGGTACCGCTCGAGCCACTCCTGCCGGATGTCGTCCAGTTCCTTGTTCACCACCAGCAGGACCTGCGCCAACTGCGCGTTCGCTGCCTCGACCGCCTCGCGCAACTGTGCGTATGCCGCCTGCGCTCGCTGGTAGAGGTCCTGGTTGTCGGCGATGGCGGCCAATGCCCGGAACTTCTCCCCGCTGTCCGTCCGGGCGGTGACCTTCAGTTCGGGGATGCCGACCACGGGCTCAAAGAGGGCCTTCTCCGCACTCCACTTCGCCTGCATCTTGATGGTCTCGCCGTCGAACAAGCCGGACAGCTCCTCCAGCCGCTTCTCGACCTCCGGAAGGGTCTCCAACCTCGCGCGGGCCTGCGAAATCTTGGTTTCAAGCGAGCCGATGAGCCGGCCGTTGTCGTTAAGCCTGCTGACCGCTTCCGTTTCGCGGATCTCGAACTCGGTCAGGTCGAGGGCGGCGTCGATAAGGGCCATCCGGCCGACCGGCGTCCGGGCGTACTCGATCACCTCGCTCTGCGAGAACCCGGTGATCGCGATCCGACCGGACAGGCCGGTCAGCTGCTCGGTGTCGCCGATGAACTCAGGCTGGGTGGAGCCGTCCTCGAAGTACGCACGGCGCACGAGGCACCGCGCGTGGCCGCGGGTGAGCACGACCTCGACGGTGGAGCCCGAGGTGAGCGCGTACTTCAGCCGGGACTCGACCTCCTTGCGGACCTGCGGGAAGTCTCCGGCGTCGGTCTGCTGGTCGAGAGTGAACCGGACCACCTCAATGAGCAGCGACTTGCCCGCTCCGGTCCCGCCGAGCAGGCAGTTGAGGTCGCATGAAAACTGGAACTGCTGACCGTCGAGGAACCCGCCGGTCACGGTCACGGACTCGATCACCGTGTGCTCCGGCGCCATGGGTTCTTCCAGGCGGACACGCAGGGCCGGATCCGCCAGCGCGTGCCGCAGGCCGCACAGGTCCGGCCGCGACGCCTTGATCCAGGTCCGCCGGAGGCCGATGCCGTGCAGGACGTGGGTGCTGGCGCCGGGTGCGGTGGTGTCGGAACTGCGGACGACCGCGAGCTCGCGCCGGCCGTCGAGCCGGGCCTTGATCCTCTCGGCCTCGGTGATGTCGACGATCTCGATCGCGCCGATGGCGTCGTCGAGCAGCGTCTGGTTGATGCGGTCGGTCACGGCGAGGCGGAGCAGGCCCTTCTCCCGGTCGGCGTGCGCCGGGATTGCCAGGCCCCCCCGGGCGGTGATGACCTTCGCGGTGTCGGTGAAGCCCTTGTCCAGGGCCTTGTGCAGGTCGCCGTGGTCGGCGCGGAGCACCCCGAGTTCGACGAGCACGTCCTCGATGTGCTGCGCCGGGGTGCCCTCTTCCCAGATAGCGAGGAGATGCCCTTCGGCCGTGCTGAGCTCCAGGCCGGGCAGCACCACGAGCGTCGTGTCGCGGGCGGCCTCGGCCATTCTGTCGCACCAGCCGGCGGTGTTGTGGTCGGTGACGGCGATCGCGTGCAGCCCGGCGGCGATCGCCGCGTCGACGATCTGACGGGGCTCGCTCGCGCCATAGGTGTGCACGTCGACATCGCGTGAGGCCGGGGTGTGCACGTGAAGGTCGACCGCCCAGAACCGTGCGGGTCCGTGCTTCGTGCCCGCCGGCGATGCCGCCCGACCACTCCCCGTTGATGCCGTTGCTGACGTCAAAGCACTCGCTCCATGTGATCATTCGCCGTGGTCTGAGCGTCCGGGTCGACACCGTAACGCTCAGTGAACTGAAGAAGAGGCGCGACACTCGCCCATACGTACGAATCGGCGCCACCGGATGAAGCCTCGCCAGACCATCCGCCTCGGTCAGCCGTCCGACCGCCGAGGAGCTCCGGCTTGGCGGGGTGGACGGCCTCGTCCAAGGACGAGGCCAATCACCCGCACGTTGCGTTAACGGGGTGTGCTGAAGCCCGCCGGTCTTGTGCCCCTGCGGAAGACCGGCAGCCGTATCGTGTCCACCGGCTGCAGCACCGCGCCGACGCGTCCTTCGATCCGGCGCACGAGACTCGCATCGGTGTCCGGGATCAGGGGCACCACCATCAGCCGGGTCCAGCGTGCGGCCCGGCCGGTCCGTGCATGTTCCTGGATACGGTCGTCCACGCCGGCCAGCGCTGACCGCACCGCGCTCCCGACATATCGGACGGCGTTGTTCGAGTCGGCCGCGATGTAGACGGCGATCACGAACTCCGACCACAGCTTCTCCTCGACGATCTGCAGCAGCGTCGCAGCTGCCGGAACCCGTCGCAGGAGGGCCGCTCCGGCGAGGTCACAAGCGGTGTCATACGCCTCCGGACTCAGTGCCCGCCCTCGGGGGGGTCACTCCTCGTCCCCGCTGTTGTCCAGATCAGCCCGCATCCGAGTGGCACGGCGACGCGCGGCCCGCCACTCGGAGACGAACTCGGAGACCTCGGTGAACGTACGCTTCATCTCGGGATCGTCGTAGCCCTTGGCGTCGACTAACGCCACGCCCTCGTTGTCGACGACCTCGTTCACTACGATCGCCGCGGCGTGCAACTCCTCGAGGTGCTTACGGAAGTCCGCGATCGCGGCGGCGAACAGGTCCTCGGGGCTCTCGTGCGTGACGCTCTGCTCGTCGGAGATCTGCGCAAGCTCCCGCAGCCGGCCGGCGGTGAGCCGTTCGGCCCGCAGGAAGCGCTTGTTCTTCGGCATGGCCCCGTCGGGCAGCTCCTGCGGATCACGACCGGCCCGGCCGTCGAGCACGACCTGGCACAGCTGGCGGAGCCCGCCCTCGGACTTCGTCATCTGCCGGAGGATCTGCTGCGGCTCGGTGTTGCTCCCGCGCCCGCCGAACTCGGAGCGGGTCAGCAGCTGAGTCTTCGCCGCGACCAGGTGATAGCTGGCGAGCGTGGCAAGCTCCGCGCGGGCGGACTTTGACACAGGCCCTAAGCTTGATCTTTAACCTGTGCGGCGTGGACGGGGATTGACGGGCTTCGTCTTCTTTGCAGTCGGTGTCTTGGCGTTCGTGGTGGTGGCGGTGTGGACGTCGTAGCGCGGGGTGGGGTGGTTGTTGCGGCGGCCGGGTGGCCGCCCTGGTCCTGGCCGGGAGGGTTTGGGTGCACCGGCCGGGCAGCCGGCTTTCGCGCGGAGGTGCCGAAACCCGCGGCGGACGCGGGCGGGTGACAGACGCTGCGGTGGTGCGGGTTTCTCCCAGGGGCGACGCAGGTCGGTGGCGAGGGCGCGGGCCAGACGGAGCTGGGTGTAGGCGGCGAGGATCAGCCAGGTCCACAGGTCGGCGGCCTGTGGCGTGCGGATCTTCGGGCAGGTCCAGCCGAGGGTCTGTTTGAACAGGCGGAATGTGTGTTCGATGTCGAAGCGGCGCAGGAACGTCTGCCAGAGCCGGTCGACATCAGCGCTGGTGGCGTCGACGCCGGACCACCACAGCCAGACCGGCTTCGGGGTCGCGCCGCTGGGTAGATGGTCGACTTCCAAACGGATGACGGTTCCCTCGATGACCGGCAGCACCTTCGCCGCAGCGGTCCAGGCGGATCGGTGGGTCAACCGTGGGTGCAACCGGTCCCAGGCTCGAGCCCACGCCGTGCCGTAGAGACGGGTATCGGCAACGGTGGCAGCATCTGGCTCACCCCACGTGGCCGGATCGCCGAAGACGAACTCGCCGCCGTGCCGGCGCGGTCGGCCGATCGTCCCGGCCTGCCGAGGCGGCACTGCCCGGCGTAGTACCCGGTCTGAGCGCATCCGCGCGAGGACCTACACGGGCAGATCACGCAGGAGGAACGCAAGTCGGGGCGCGTCGTAGCCGGCGTCGGCCACGACCAGGATCTCCAAGTCCCCGGCCTGCCACTGCCCGGCCGCGATCAGCCGCCCCACGATGTCTCGCAGCTGCCCAGCAGTGACCGTCGCCGCGTCATCACCAGGCGCCAGCCGCACCGCGTCCAACGGCGCGGTCCACGAACTTCGGCCCGATTCCAGGGCCACCACCATCGAATACGGCCAGCCCGGGATCATGATCGTCTGATCCTTGCCGCGCCCATAGGTGTGACACAGGATCCGCTGCGGTGAGGTGTGCGCGTCCGGCCGCAGCCAGCAGGTGATGTCGACCGCCAAAACGAGACGGCCGTCAGCCGCCCGCGGCAACGGCACCCCGGCGAGGGCGGTGCGCAGCCGATCGATGTCCAGCCGCCCACAGGCGAGGGCGTCATACAACGCCCCGTGACCCCGACGGTGCTCACCCACCAGCGACAACTCCACCAACGACCGGACCGGCCCGTCGGCGCACAACACCGCGTCCGCCAGGTCGAACAACGCGTCAGCCCGAGCGGTCATACAGTCGTAGAACTCTCGCCGGAACCCCGTCAACTCCCCGACGGCACCAGCCGGACCACGGTCATGCACACTGGTCACCAGAACAGCCCTTGGTTATTGATGCTCTTCCCTAGACAAGAAGATCATCAACCAAGGGCTGTTTCCGTCATCGGTCAGGGTCCCCACAGGACCCTCGGAGGTTAAAGATCAAGCTAAGCCACCCCGCGCTACGACGTCTACACCGCGACCACCACGAACGCCAAGACACCAGCTGCAAAGAAGACGAAACCCATCAATCCCCGTCCACGCCGCACAGGTTAAAAATCAAGCTAAGCCGCAGTCATCGGTAGATGCTGACTGCATCTACCTTGAGCCACTTGTCGGAGCGCGCAACAGTCAGGAGCGGCGTTGGCGTTGCGTGTGCGGGCCTGTCCGTCCTATAGCTCGGGTGAAGGGACCGGCGACTGTGAGGGTTTCGGGACAAGACCAGATTGCGTACCGTTTCAGGAGCTAGGTCCCCGTGAGCCGAGAGCGGTTCGAGCCATCCGTGGGCACCCATACGAAGCGCAGCATCCAGGACCCCACGACGCCGAACCTCGGGCAGCGTCTCAAACACAGATTGCCACTCGGCAAGGAGATTGGATACCACCGGTTCTGTCGCGACGCACCAGAGCGCAAGAGCCCATTCCGCACGGGCCAGGTCGAATTTCATCGACCCGCCCCAATCCTGGCCAGCTGGGTCTGTGATTCCCTCAAGCTGGTGGAGCCACCACCGCCGGTCATCGGCCTTGATCCGAGTTTCGGCGAGCAAAGTCGCGGGATGGCCATTCGGACCGAACGGCGTAGTTCCTGGCAGGCGAGTGAAGGCTAGCTTGTACGGCGATGCGGCGCCGATGATAGCGATCTGCGACGACAGCCAACAGCGTCCAACCTGCTCATACAGTGCCGTTGCGGTGTTTGACCAGGGGAAAGTACTGCCTTTCTCCCCTGCCCTAAACCGACGGAGCGAGGCAACAGCAGCGAAGGGCGAACCAGATCGCCGTAGAGAGGAGATTGCCTCTTGGCGCCGTCGGGGATCTACATAATTGTCCTCTCCGCCGAAACCCGCCTCCGTCGCCCGGATGAAGTATTCCGTTCCGAAAGCGACCGCAATCTGCGCAGGCACCGATCGAATGGAGCTGACGTTCGGACATAGACCATCGAGCACAGCTTGGATCAGGTCGGCTTCGAACTTGCTTCCAGGTGGCGGCACGAGGCCGGTGTCGAGTAGGAATTGAGCGACGAGCGGGCGGGACAGGTCGATGCCGTCGAGGTCGAGCTCGATGCCAGCGGCTCCCTCACACCGAGCAGCCATTTCCAGCCAGGAGGCCTCGACTGGGCTCTTGATGACGGCCTGCATCTGTTGGGTCCACCATCCTGTGAACTCCGCACGCTGATTAAGCAGCTGCCGAAGCGCCCGTACGCGCTGAGGGGTGGTGGGGTGAGTCGGATGGGCGGTCAATTGCTCGGTCAACCTTGTCCAAGTCGGGTCCGGGCCGTCCACAGCAGGAAGTTGGGGAAGCTCTGGGAGTGGGATAATCTCCCTGCGGTCCAGGGCCTCAAGGAGGACAGCGATATTCTGATCGCTGCATAGAGTGCTGAGCACTTTCCGGGCTTGGCGCGGTCGGCTCGCGAACACGCCGTCGGTCAGCAGGGTCCACGCTGCCACGATCGATGCAGGGGTGTTGTGGTCGACGATCTCTTCGTGAATGCCCTCGGCGAGGATATAGACGTCTCCACCTTCGGCGTTACCGCCATAGAAACGCGCAGTATTGAGCCAATAGGGACGCCTCAGTAGCTCTCGGAATACTTTGTTCCTGTCGAAGGCCCTGGTGTCCTCACCGGCGTAGCGGTACAAGAATCGGGCGGCGAAATACTCGCGAAGGGATAGCACTTCGAATTCATAGGTTCCCTCGGCCTTGCTCGTTAGTGCCCAGAGCCGATCACTTGTCGCTTCGAACATCTCATCCACGACGGATAAGGGTTTGCCATAGGTGAACTGGAAGTGGCGGATGGCGGCTTTTAGGTCGGCGACAGACATCCGCGTGTTTACGCTGTCCTCTTCGCTCCGAGACTGAAGATACCAGCCGAGGAAGGGTACGATCTCCCGCAGCTCCTTCTGGTGCTTCCGCACGGACTCCGGATGCTTATTTGCTTCGCGAGCTAGCAGCAGATCGACATACGAGTCGTATAGTTCAGTTCGTTGCGTGGGAGTCGCTTCCCCATGCTTGTGGAGGAGATCCAGGAGGATCGTCAACTGCATCGGATTTCCGGCAAGTTCCCCAATGTAGGGCTCGGCACTCTTGGCCCTGAAGTTCTTTCGCAGAGCCCGGCCCTCGCTGCCATGGATACCACGGACCGCGCACCACTTCTGCAGGTATTCATCGCGCTGTCTTGGCTCTAGCGGCCTCAACACAAGCACCTCAAAAAGGTCGCTCGCCGGCTCTGGCAGCTCGTTAGTGCTGGGACGTGTGGTGACGACGACCTTCGGCACGTCTCGGTACGCCTTGTTGCGGCGACAGAACTGGTTGATCGCTTCTACGACCGCCTTGCGGGTTCTCGGTCGTCCGACTTCGTCTAGCCCGTCCAGGACAATCATGCTTGGGACACGTTCGAAGATCTCTTGCACATCTTTCGGCAAGACCGGAAGGCCGCCGCTGGCGTGCGTCATCAACTCGGCGAGGAAGCACTCAATTGTCGACGCCGCTGCTGGTCGTTTCCGAGACCTCTTCGGCGCTTGCTCTCCGCCCCCGTCCCAGACATCGATTCCCGATAGCCATCGCGAGTAGTCGCTTAGATCAAAACGTATCGGGAAGAGGGGGTTCGGGACCTTCGGTAAATCTGCGGGTTGTTGATGCGTCGGCAGAAAGGCGGCACGCTGCACCTGTGACACATACTGCGATAGCGTCGATTTGCCCTGACCTGGTGCGCCTCGCACGAGCGTGCAGGTACTGGCGGTGCGCAAGAGATGAGCGGCAGCGCCGCCGACCGCTTCAAAGGGAGGGTGGGCAGCGTCACCAGGGCCGTTTGCGCGAAGGCGACCGGCACCGACATCGATGAACAGGTCCGCAACCTTTTCGCGGTCGATGTCTACCTGACTGAACTTAACGCGTTCGTCGTCATCCCACTGAGCCGCGGCGACTTTCCGGACCAGTGCGCGCAGGCCGCTATCCTTGCGTCCGACGGCCTCCTCGCTGATGAGGTAGCGGATGAGATCCCAGCCGGCGAGCATGTCGGCGTATTGCCACTTGATCTCAGTTGAGGCGTTGTCAACCATCCCGTCGACCGCCTCACGCCAGAAGCAACTCATCTGTTCGAGCCCGAACGCCCTAGCGTGCCGGTCAAGTTTGGAGTTGAGTTGGTCGAACGTTCCGGTGCCCGGCTTCCCGGTGCTCGGTACGTTCGTCACCAACGTGTATCGCCGCACACCATCCCCGGCCAGCCGGCGAAGGTTGTCTTCCTCCCGACGAACGGTTGCGTCGAGCCAGCCGACCGGGTCCTTCCGCCGCCCGTCGACTGACCACTTCACCTGGTAAACAAGCACTTTCTCTGGAGCGTCACGCAGCATCCCGTCCCGGCCACCGTCAGCTTGGCGTAGAGGCAGTGGCGCAAAGTTTTCGAAACGGGCTGTGAGGAGAGCGTTGACAAGGAGTTGGAAGTCGTGGTCTCCAAGACGCTCGTACAAGAACTTGTAGCGACTCTCGGGCACCCTAACCCCTTCCGACGACATCCCCATTCTACGTGAAGCGCACTGGGTGCCGATGTTCAAAATGCCTGGTGGCTGAAACGAGCCGGATTTGTCAAGCCCCAACAGCCATCCGGTCGCCGTCGCTGGCCGCGCGTTCGCACGTGAGTCGGTGACGTGAGACCGTCAGGCCCTCGGGCTCAGGGAAGGGGCCACGTCGGCCCGTGGGTTTGGCTAACGAGGCGCCGCACGGCCGATGCCGCCGCATCGAGTGGAACCCGCTCTTGCTCTACGCGTCGGTGTCGGGTCCACGTCTCGGCGGTAAGGCATTGGTAGAGGGCCTCTTCGGCGTCGGTCAGGAACGGCACCAGTCGCGGCCTGCGGGCCTGCAGAGGCCGGCCCCGCGCATCGCTGTTGGTGCCGAATCGCTCCCATCGCGTGTAGGCGGTCAGGTCCATGAAGAGCGATCCTGCGGGTACGCCGGCGGCGCGGAACTCGTTGAGAATCTCTAGGCCGTCGGCGTCCATGTCGCCCCAGTAAAGGATGTGTTCGGCGCCGGTCACCCAAGGTAGGGCGGCGATCGTCCTACCTCCGCGGCCGACGCCCTCGACGCTGACGGCGCCGTCGAGCGCGGGGAAGTGGATGGCGGTGTCCTTGTTCTCGGAGATGATGACGACTCGTGGCTGGTACTCCGGTAGCGCCCGATCGCCGATGGTGACGGAGTCATGCCGGCGTCCGCCTGCGGCGAGGTGGGCGGGGTCGAGGTAGGTGAAGTGCACTCGTGGTGGATGTGGTGGCAGGAGTCTCAAGTCGTTCTCGGGCCGATAGGCGGCGTACCAGTTCGAGCCGGTGGTTGAGCCACTTGGCGTGCAGCCCTTCGATCGGCACCTGTCTGGGGGTGAGGCCAGTTGCGTCGTGCTCGGCGAACCATGTTCCAGCTCGGCAGAGCAGCTCGAAGTCCGTCTCGCTCAGCTCGTCGACTGCGGTGATCGTCGCGGCGAGCGGTCCCGCTTCGGCGAGGTGGGGGAAGCGGTCGGTGAGCAGGTTGGCTCGTTGGCGTGCTCGTTCTAGCCGTTGCGGCCAGTGCCGTGCGCATAGTCGGGCTGCATGGTCGGGATCGGTGACGACGAGGTGCGTGGGGAGTTCCTGGTCGGTGTTGTGGACGCGACGGGTGCGGGTGCGCAGTGGCGTGTCGTGCGCCGCGCTCCATGAGCGCCATGAGGCGGCCCAGGTTGCCGCGGTAGCGAAGTCTTTGGCGAGGTTTGGCGAGGTGGGTTGTCCCAGCGGGAAGTCATGCGGCCAGGAGGCTGCCCGCGGGCCCGGCTGCTCGGAGGGCGCCGGCGTCGTGGGCACCGCTCCGTCGTCCGCTGCTGCGGCAGGGGGCAAGGTGATCCCGAGGGTGTCGGTGATGTAGCTAGCCCAGGTGTTGCTGAGTCGTCGCTCGATGTCGGTCAGGACTTGCTCGATCGTCTTCATCGTGGCGTTGCTCCGCCGTCGGGTGTGGGGTGCTGTGCCATGAGATCGGATCCGTTCATGGGGGGCGCGCGTTGGGTATGGCCGACGGGCTGCTCACGGGGTGATGTGTGGCGTCGCTGATGCGGCTGACGAAGGAGTAGTGCGTGCTCGTGTTCTTGGTGATGGCTAGTAATTCGTCCATGTGCGGTTCCAGTGCTGTCACCTTGTCCAGTGGCGCTCCGATGATCAGCTGGAAGCCCAGGCCTTTCCATGCCTGTACGGCGCGGCCGGCGAACTCGGCGTCGGATTTGACGAAGCCTTCGTCGAGGAAGACTGGTGCGAACCGTGGCCGTTCGCGGAGTTCGTCGCCGAGCCGGAATCGGAGCGCCGCGCCGACGATGAACGCGACCAGTTCCTGGCTTTCGCCGCCGCTCTTACCGCCGAGGGAGGAGTGGGTGCTGAGCAGTTGTCCGGTGGTGTCGTAGCGCTCGGCGGTGATGTCGACGTGTCGGCGGACGTCGAGCAGCCGGTCGCGGTCGCTGAGGTCGGCGACGGCGCGTGGGTCGTTGCGGCGGCGGATACGGCCCATGAACTGCTGCAGATCGTGGAAGCGCTGTTCCATTTGGTGTTCGGGCAGTTCTCGCGTCGCGCCGGAAGACAGGACTCGCAGCTGGCGGCGGAACTGGACGACGGCATCGGGAGTCAGGCGTCGGAGCTTGATGCGCAGCCGGTCGCGGTTGGCGCCGAACGGCAGACCACGCAGGATGCCGTTGATGGGTTCGAGGCGTTCCTCGATGTCCTCGATCGAGGATTCCATGGCCCCGGCGAGCGGAACCAGGTCTTCACCGCTCCACTTCATCAGTCGCTTGCGCCACTCCTGTTGGCGCTCGTGCAGCCCGGTGCTGAGAATGCTGTCCAGGATCGTGGCGTAGTCCTGGTATGACGCTGCGGTCCGCCCGAGGTTCGGGTCCTCGAACTTCAACTGGTACGCGGCGAAGATCCGCTCCAGCTCAGCCTCCGCGTTGCGCAATTGCGTGTCAGCGGACTGCGCGGTGGCTGACAGCCGCTGCCGTAGCCGACTCAGGTTCGTCGGGAACTGGTCGAGGTCACTGGGGTCCGCTGGGGCGACCGCTGCGGTGAAGTGCCGGTCGAGTGCGGCTGTCTGCTCGTCGGTGAGCACCACCCGTTTCTCAAGGTTGATCCGGTGCAGGTCACCCTGCACCCCGGTGTGTTGCGTGTTGAGCGACGACGCCTGCAGGCGAAGGTTGGTTTCCTTCTGCTTGAGCTCGAATCGGCGTGCGCGGGCGCCCTCCAGTTCCTCTTTCAGTTGGTCGATGCGTCCCTGTAGTTGCTGCAGATTGTCGTCTGCGTCAAGGATTGCTTGGCGGGCGCGGTCCAGCTTGTCGATGGCCGCCTCGACACTGGCCACGTCAATGTCGTCCCAGGTGACGGCCCGGATCGCCTCGTAGGCGCTGCGGCGGGCGTTCAGCGTCGTCCATTCGCTGTCGATCGTTTGTCGCTGGTGATCAATTGTGTCGAGGTTCGCCTCGATGTCGCGCAGTTCGCGGTCGATGTCGGCGAGGGTGTCCTCATTGCTGAAGCCGATGATGTTCGGCTGCTCGTTGCGCCCGTGGGTGCCTCGCGTGCCGAGACGGGTTTGGCCAGCGATCGTTACTCGGTACCCGGGTCCGCCCAGCTGATCGGGGTCCTCTAGGCAAAGGGCGTTGCGGGCCGGGTCGGACACGTGCCGCTGTACCCAGCCGGTGAAGGAAGATGGCTTGAACACGAGTTTCCCGGCGATTCTGTCCGGGTTGGTGTCGGCGTGGCCGTCAAGGCCGAGCGGCACCCCTTCGAAGGTCAGCCGGCCGCGCAGGCGCAGTGGGTCGATGGCCGCGGAGAACATTTCCAGACGGTCGCGGGGTACGAGCAGCAACCGGGCGCTGGCTCCTAAGACCGTCTCTACGGCTGTGCGCCACCGCCCCTGGTCAGGTGCGATGTCGATGAGCTCGGCCAGGAATGGCAGTTCGCTGGCTTGTATGCGCGATGCTCGGGCGACGTCGTGGCGCAGGTCGTCGAGGTGCTTCGGAACGCGCCCGGCGCGGCCGGCCAGCGAGGCGCGCTCTTCGGTCAGCTTCCTGCGGTTCTCCAGCAGTGGGAACTCCAAGCCGCGTAGCTCCTCGCGGCGGTCTCGTAGCGCCTTCTCGGCGGTATCGCCGGTGGCGAGGAACGCTGCGGCGGTCGCCTGCAGCTGGGCGAAGGTGTCCCTGTCGTCGAGCGGCACGGCCAGTTCGACGGTGCGTTCGGTGAGCGCCGCGCGCCGCGCCAGCCGTTCGTCGCGGCGCTGGCGTTGCTGCATGGCCTGCTGAGCGAGATTCTCCAGCTCACCTCCGCCCGCGTCCTGATGGGCGGCCACAGTCGCGACGAGTTCCCCCTCCAGCGACTGCTCGCGCTCAATCGCAGACGTCAGGTCGATCCCGTTCGTCTTCTGCTTTTCCTGGTTGGCGGTGATCACGCTGTCCAGCAGGGCGGCTTCCCGTCGCAATCGCCACAGCACGATAGGGGTGTCGCCGGCGGCCGTGACGCCGAATGTGTCAATCTGCTCGATCGTCGCCTGCGCCGCGGTGATGTCGGCGTGCTTCTGGGTGATCGGGCCGAGCAGTTCAGCCTTCTGCTGCTCTTTGCGCATCGCGGCGTGGGCGTCCTCGAGGTCGTCGAAGTGGCCGATTGCCCGGTCGGCTGCCTCGTAAGTCGCGGGCCGCTCCAGGACCATGTCCTTGTACAGCTCATCGACGGTGCGGATCTGGTGCCCGGACTGGATCCGTACCAACAGTCGCAGCGCCTTCGCGCCGTCGCCGTTCGCGCCGATGCCCAGCCGGGTGTGCAGGCGAGCGGCGAAGGAGGCGTAGCTGTCGTGCGTCAGCAGTCCCGGGAACGCGGTCTTGAGCGACTTCGGCGCGAACAGCGAGCTTGCGTGCTCGGCGAGATCGGCCAGGTCCAGGTGGCCCTCGTAGGTAGCCATCCGCATGGTGATGTCGCCGGCTTGGGTCGCGCGCGACGAGACGTGGTAGATCCGCAGCGCGGTGAAGCGGCGGCCGTGGTCGTCGATGAACGTCATGGCCACCGCGCCCCAGGTTGGTCGCCCGGCTCCTCGAAGCACCTTGGGGCGTTCACGGCCGTGGTCGTCGGCGGTCGTGTCGGTCTGGCCGCGCAAGTAAGACAGCAGGTTGCGCTGCTCGGCGCTGCGGGCGCGCCCGGCGACGGCGTCGTTTGAGGCGCCGTTGAACGGCGTATCCGACGGCATCATCAGGGCGATGTACGCGTCGAGCAGCGTGCTCTTTCCCGTCCCCGACGCTCCGGATATCAGCGTCGCGCCGCTGTGGAAGTCGAAGCGCACCCGGCCTTCAAACCCTCCCCAATTCACCAGCTGGAACGCCTCCGCCTTCCACTGCAGGGTGCTAGCAGTGGCGCCAGCGATAGAAAACAGCGGTTCCGGCGGCGTGGTCACACGGGGCCAGGGCGACTCGGGCGGGGGCAGCAGCGCGGGCTGGTTGTGGTCGCTGATCGTCACGGTGCGTCCTCGTCGGTAGAGAGGTGCTCGGTGCTGGCGTCGATGGCTTCCGCCTCGCTGCTGCCGTCGACCGGGCTGGCGACGCCATTGGCGCTCGTTGTGCCGGCCGGCTGTGCCTTGAGCCAGCGCAGTAGGTCCTGCAGGCGCTCGAGGGGCAGCACGACGTCGATGGCGGGGCTGACCTCGAACCGGTCGCTGATACTCGCGCCGATCAGCAGTCCGGCTCGGTTGAGGCTTTCGATGGCCTTGGCGGCGCGTCGCCCGTCGGCGGCATGATCAGTGGCGTGCGCCGGGCGAAGCGACGCGATGTGCTCGAGGATGTCTTGCCGGTCGACATAGGTGCGGGAGGTGCCGGCGGCCTCTTCCGAGCGGCTGCGGGTGCGCAGGTACACCAGCAGGATGGTCTCCTCGCGGCTCCACGCGGTGTCATGGAGCAGGGTGGGGAACCTGCCGCCGCCTTCGGGCACTACCGGCCGTTTGTAGGCGACCTCGCGGTCGGCGTCCAGGTGGAGATTGAGGAACAGGTCGTTGAGCCGAGAGCGAATCAGCCGTGGGTTCGCCGTGAGCGTCTTCCATTCCTTGGGGTGGCTCTGCGCGGTGATGAACCGCTGCTTGAGCAGAGCGACCAGCACGCGGCGTTGCGACAGCTCGAGTCCGCCTTCATCGCCTTCGAAGAGCGAGACGCTGCTGGTCAACTCCCGCTCCGGGTCGTCCCAGCCGATGGGGATGTCCGCGGCTGCACCGGTCGAGGATGTCTCGTCGACGCTCATGCCGGCTCCAATCTGGGCGCTCGGCCCCGGGGTTCTTCTGCAAACGTGACAGGCGAGTCTGGGCTCTGCGGGCCTGGTGTAATCACCGGGACCGCCAAGTCGCGTCGGGTGCCGTCCGGCCGCAGCGTTCGGTACACCTCGGTGTGCTCCTTGTCGCGAACGAAGTCGTCCATGTTCGTGGTCAGGTGAAGCAGACCGAAGATCTCGACGGGCCGGCGTAGCGGCGCGTCCAGCGCGTCGAACAGCCGCCCCAGGGACGCCAGGGGCTCGTCCGAGGCGAGGGCCTCGTGAACGGCGGCGCGGAGTTGGTCAAGCGACGGGCCGCCCTGCGCCAGCAGGTCCGCCAGGGTGAGCCCGTCGGGGCGTTGCGTGGTGACGTCCCGCAGTGGCGGTGGCCCGGCGTCGTCGTCTGGGTTGTGGAATCGTTCGCGGAGATGGTGCACGTCTAAGCGGGCGGGGAGCAGCGGCAGCGCGACGGTCGTGCGTGGCCCGGCCGAGGTCATCCATCGGGCGAGTTCGGCGTCGAGTTGGCGCAGGGTGTTGTCCAGTTCGCGGTCTCGGACGGTGTTGTGGGTCTGGATGTACTCGCGCAGCGTGGCGGTGACGCGATTGCGTTGGGCGAGCACCGCGTCGATGCCGCGCCGGATCAGCCCGACAGTTCCGCGCAGATCGCGGCGGTCGACGTCGTTGAGGATGTCCTCTGCCATGGGATGGCTCAGCAGCGCCGAGAGGTCCTCGCGCAGTTGCAGGAGCAACTCGTCGTCCCGGAGCAGGGTGAAGGCGCCCTCGAATGCCCGACCCTCGGCGGTGGCGGTCATCAGCGAGTCGGTGCGCCGCAGGTAGTCATCGATCACCTCGCCGGCGTGGCGGTCCTCTGCGCGAAACGAACCCAGGATCTGCGTGCGCAGCGCGGTGAACGCCTCCTGTACGCGGGCGAAGTCGCTTGGCAGCGCTGCCACCAGCTGAAGCAGTTCGCCGTACCCCTCGAGCATGTAGTCGGCCGACGGGCGGGTCAGGTCCGCGCCTTGGAGGAGACGGTCACGCTCGCGGGTCAGCCGAGCGATCTCGCTGTTGAGAATGTCCACCCGAGCGCCGCGGTCCGGGTTGACCTCGGTGTTGAACCGCCGCACCGCGTTGACGATCGTGGCGATCCGGTGCTCACTGAGGCTGGCGCGTTCCCGCGTCAGGTTCGTGACGAGGTTGAGAGCGTCTTGGGCGTGACTGGTCAGCGTGTAGACCTCGGCGCCATCGTCTGCGACGCTGCGGACGAGCCACTGCCCCCGCATCCACCGCAGGCACAGATCACGACCCGATCCGGACGGGAGATCGGTGAAACCATCGATCCGCAGTTGATCAAGGTAGGTGTCGACCTGCGCGTGGAGTCGAGCGGCCGAGATGGTGCGGTTGTCCCGAGTGAACGCGCTGCGCAGCATCGCGATCACCACTTTCGCGTGGCCTCTGTACAGGAGTGTGAGGGTCGGCTGGTCGAATGCGCCAGCGACGCGGGCGAGCTCGCCGACGATGTCGCTCACCGGACGCGGTCAGCTTGAAATATGGGCCGCCAGGAAGGCCGCCGCGGCCGACGGTGTGGCCCACCCAGGCAGGCGAGCGATCCGCCAAGGCATCGTTCAGCGTCGAACGTTGTGGCTCGCCCGCAGTCGCATCTCATGCAGCATCCCATCGGCGCGCTGTCGATTCGCGCTTGATGATGCCAGCCCCGTCTGACAATTACCGGAGTCGTACAATCGTTCTAAAATTGTCCCCGACCAGCCCATGATCAGCTTTCAGGAGCTGACACATTTGCCTGAGCTTCTGAGGGCAAGGCAATCGGAGAATCCCGGACCATCAACGGGCGTTGCCACGTTTCACCTCATTCCCCGATGAGGCCTCACCAGGTCAAGGAGAGATCATGAACAGTGAGGGCACCATCGTGAAGCGGTGCAGGTGCACGGACCCGGCGACGGGCCGACGGCGGGGCAGCTCCTGTCCGCGGCTGTCGGAACGTGAGCACGGCAGCTGGTACTTCCACTGCTCAACGAGGAACCTGCTCGGCTAGGCCGAGCGGGTGCGCCGGGGCGGCTACTCGTCGCAGGCAGCGGCCCGTCGGGCGCGGGACGAATTGCTGGCGTTGTCCCGTGAGGAGCAGGCCGGCCGGTCCTGGACGGTCGCCCGCTGGTTGCGGTACTGGCTATCGACGAGGACCCGAATCCGGCCGACGACACGAATGCACTACACCCACGACATCGAGCGGTTCCTCATCCCGCACATCGGCCATCTGATCCTCGGTGACCTGAGCGCACGGCAGCTCGCCGCGGCGTTCGCCCAGTTCGCAGCCACCCGCAACCGGTCCGGGCAACTGCAGAGCCCGTGCACCTTGCAGCACGTCCACACGACGCTGCGGGCAGCGCTGACCGGCGCCGTCCGCGAGGGCCTGCTCGTTACCAATCCGGCCCGCCACCTGGAACTACCCGCGCGCCCCGTCCCCAGGCCCAGGTGTGGACCGAGGCCCGCGTCGCCGAGTGGAAGGCCAGCGGCGAGCGCCCGACCATCGCCGTCTGGACGCCGACGCAGCTGGCCAGCTTCCTCGACTACGTCCACGACGACAGCCTGTTCGCCCTATGGTGGCTGATCGCTCTACGCGGGCTCCGCCGCGGTGAAGCCGCAGGTCTGCGCTGGACCGAGGTCGACCTGCACACCGGCCAGTTGTCGGTCGTACGGCAGCGCACGACCGCCGGCTACGACGTGCACGAAGGACCGCCCAAGTCACAGGCCAGCCGCCGGAGCGTCGCGCTGGACCAGCACACCGTGCGGGTGCTGCGCCAGCACCGCGAGCGCCAGCGCGAGCGGCGCCAAGCGCGGACCGACGTCGGGAAGGTGGGCCACAACAGTGGCTACGTGTTCACGAGCCCCGACGGGCTACCAATTCATCCCGGCTACCTCACCCAGCGTCTGCGGCTGCTGGTCGGCCGGGCCGGACTACCACCCATTCGGCTGCACGACCTGCGACACGGAGCCGCGACCCTCGCCCACGCCGCCGGCGCCGACCTCAAAACTGTGCAGGACCAGCTCGGACACGCCACCATCCATTTGACCGCCGACACCTACACCATCGTCCTACCTGACACCCAGCGCCAAGCCGCTGAGGCCACCGCACGTCTCGTCCTCGACGCCGCAAAATTTGGCGGCGAGATTCGCTGCCACACCGACCGCAAGAGGACACCGTCGCAAGACTCGGCTGCGGACGCGCAGACACCCTCAGCGCGCGGGTGCTGGCCGCGGTGGAAGCCGTCACGACCTACCGGCGAATCCGGGCAGCGGACCTCGAAGCGGCGCCTCGGTCGCGTCCGCAAGACACTCTGACGGCTTCGGTTGGTGGTGTGCGGTCGATGTGCGAGCGACGGCTGGACCGCCGGGCGGCCAGCCCGCGTCCGGCGAAGGCTCGACACTCTTGCGGTGCGAAGTCGACCCGCAACGTGGGCCCGCCGGTTGCGCCGAGCCCACTCTGCATCTCGTGGATCTGCGGCAGACGGCTAACTCCAGCGCGGCGCGGACGGGCGCGAGCACCCAAGAACTGATGGCCCAGATGGGTCACGACTCGCCCCAAGCGGCCATGCTCTACCAGCACACCACCTCGGGGGCGGATCGCGCCATCGCCCAGGGCCGTGAGCGACGCCGTGAAGGCCAAGCGCAAGAAGGCCAAGAAAGTTAGCGGCCGGTCCCTCGGACAAGGCCAAAGGCCAGGGCAAGAGAGGTGGTGAGGAGCCGGCTGAAGCAGCGTTCAACGACGTTGCGCCGCTTGTAGAGCTGCTTGTCGAACACCGGTGGCCAGCCGCCTCGGCTGCCGCGCGGATGGCGGTTGGCCTACTGGTCCGCTCGCTCAGGGATCGTGTGCCCGATGCCTCGCCGGCGCAGGTCCGCCCGGATGGCCTTCGAGCTGTAGCCCTTGCCGGTGGTGACATGGTCCGGCCGGACCCGATGCCGGCCGGGCCCCGACCGCTCGACCCGCAAGGCTGCCATGACCTGGGTGAAGCGGATGAAGTCGTTGACGTTGCCCCTGGAGAGCACGATCGCCAGGGCCCGACCCAGGCCATCACGGGCGAGGTGGATCTTGCTAGCGCTTCCAAGGTTTGATGCGATGGACTATGCGCCGTAGCCAGCTAGGGGTATGAGCTCGCGCTGCGTTGAGCTCTTGGCGGTCGCCCTGACGATTGAGTTTGATCTCCTTATTGGTGAAGGGCCGTGACCACCGGACTCGGCCGCCGTCGATGATGTAGTGGGAGCGGCATGGCAGGCTCCAGTTGCCGACTGAGGGCTGCAGCGAGACGGTACCGTCGAACGTCAGCACCCACTGCGCCGGAGACAGGGGCGTGATCACCTCTTCGCGGCAACCGCAGCAGCACAGGTGCGCAGCGGTGGAGTACTTGGCGGATACGTACAGCACCCCCGGGTCGAGTTGCGTCGGGAAGGTGTCGATGAACTCCGGAGCGAGCCTCGATACTTTGGTCACTCGGTCGCCCTATTGCGGATCTCTCCGGTGAACAGCTTGTACAGCGTCTCGACGGCCTGGGTGTGGTCGGCGTAGTAGCCGAGGTACTTCTTCCAGGCGATGACGGCGAGGATGGCGTTGAAGGCGTTCAAGTCAGCGGCTTGGATGTTGCGGTCGTATTCGTCCACGCGGCCGCCGGCGAGGGCTGGCGCGGGTGCGGGTCCTGCGGCGCGCTCGGGGAAGTGCGTCGTCATGCGCAGCAGGCCGGAGAGGTGCCCGTCGACCTCTTCGACGCCCATGCCGACGTCGATGTATGGGATCTGACGCTCGGTCAGCCAGGCCATGATCGCGGGCAGGGTCGTGGCGTCCGCCGCGGCGAGGAACGCGAATGTGCAGCCGTCGAGGAGCGAGAGGTTGTCCTGGTCGAGGTACACGGGGTGTGGGGTGATGCCGGTGTGCATGTGCGAGTACAGCTCGGCGTAGTACTCCGCCTTGTTCGGCCGGCGACGAAGTTCTTCGACGTCGGCGGCGCCGGGGGCACGGAAGGCGTTGTGGTTGTCGAGGAAGTCGCCGTCGATCAACTCGATGGCGTCCACCCACGTCTTCGCGACCTGGTCGAGGATGTAACTGCCGGTGCCTCCCAGCCCGACGATGGCGATCTTTTGGCCGCGGAACTTGCAGTTGAGCGCTGCCAGCCCGGCCCGGGATGAGGCGGTGTCGCGGTAGACGAATGGCAGACCGTCCTCGATCTCGTCCCACCTGGCCCCCGGCGTCGGGGTGACGGTGGGGTCGATCGCCTGGGCGGGATGCGACAAGATCCGCGCGTAGGAGGTGACTTTCGCGTGCTGGTCGGTGTACCCGGTGGGCGGCTTGCTGGAGATCATGAAGCTGGCGGCGAGTTCCTCGGTGATCGCGCGGCCCTGCGGTGACACGGCCGGCAACGCTCGGCCGTGTTCGTCGCACGGCTGCTCGCCGATGAACCAGATCCTGTGGTCTCCGGTGTCGTCGTTGATCCGGTCGCCGCTCACGGTGACCGGGTACGCCAGAGACCCGTACGCCACCACGCCAGCGGAGGTGACGTACGGCATCCTACGGACGATCAGGTGGCCGCCCTGGATGACGAGGTTGTACCCGTCATCCAGCAGCCGGCTCATCGACGGGTCACGAACGAGTGGTGCGGTAGACATCGAAGACCATCCCCTCCTTGACGTGCACGCCGTGGCCGGCGGTCAGCGACCCGCCGCCGTGGCCGCCAGCACCACGGGAGTACTCGACCGTGGCGGTGTCCCCGTCGCCGAGCAGCTGACCGGGGTACGCGAGGTCGTACGCCTGCTCGTAGGTGATCTCCTTTTCGGCCCACTCGACCGAGCGGGTGTTCACGATGATGGTGACCGGCTTCTTGCCATGGTCGTTCGGGTTCATGGTGGTCCTTTCAACGCACGTCTGAAGGTCGACCCACTGCACTACAAGTGGGTCGGTGCTCGAAACTTCGAGCACGAGGTACGCTACCACACATGAGCGACAAGTCGAGCGATGCACGAGAGGCGAGGCAGGTGTGAGTGATCAGTTGAGCGTGGACGTCAGGTCGCTCTACGCTGCGCTGGATGCAGCGCGGCAACAGCAGGAGCTGTCCTGGCGACAGCTGGCGAAAGAGATCGGCGTGAGCGCGTCGACGATCTCCAGGATGGCGAACGGGTTGAAGCCGGACGTCACGGCGTTCGCGGCGATGACAACGTGGTTACGGATGCCAGCGGAGAACTTCTACGTCGGCACCCGAGGGCCATCGCCCGAGGAGCCCGACCTAGTCGCTCAGATGGTCCCGCTGCTGCGAGCGCGAAAGGACCTGAACGCCAGCGATGTGGCGTACCTGGAGGAGGTCATCGGAGCCGCCGCGCGTCGGTTCCGGGCGGAGCGCGAGCCGCGGAGTTAGTGCTGTGCGATGGACCCAGAAGCTCATGTGCGAGGTGGCCTGCGAGGAGCGCGAGGCCCTCGGTCTCGGGTCATTTGATCAGCTCGACCCGTACGAACTGGCGGACGCGCATGGCATCCGCGTCTACACACTTACTGAACTGCTTGACTGGAACCTCAGCACCGAGGGGCACACCCACTTCTACGCAGCGAGGAGCGGGAGTTGGTCCGCGGCCCTGGTGCCACTGGGCACCGCTCGCGTGATCGTAGAGAACGACGGGCACGCCCTGGTTCGGCGACGGTCGAGCATCGCCCACGAGATGGGGCATCACCTGCTGGAGCACTCGTTCGACTCGGTGATCTTGGGGGAGGACCACAAGCGCCAGTTCGACAAGGCTCAGGAGAAGCAGGCCGGGTTCATGGCAGGTGAGCTCTTGGTGCCCCAGGAGGCCGCGCGGAAGGCCGCGTACTCGAAGTGGAGCAACACCCAGGTGGCGTCCGCGTACGGGGTGAGCGAGCAGTTCGCGCAGATGCAGATGAGAGGTGCTCGTGTGATCGCCGACCGGGCCAGCATGAAGTACGGATTCCGGTGAGCCTTCCGGCCATCGGCCTATGCAGAGACTTCGACAGGTTCGGTAGTTCAAGCGATCGGTCTTCGCCGGGCTGGAGTCCGACGGCGGAGCGCGGAGCTCATCTCGCTGCAACTGAACCGCCCCGTCTCTGAGGAGGGTCGGGGTTCGGG
>NZ_JAEVHN010000002.1:0-53851 GCF_016803375.1 Micromonospora sp. 4G55 | reverse complement strand
TCGAACCGCCACGCGTCCACCGCCTCGGGGGGCGGCGCGCAACGCGTAACCGGGGGGGCGCGGTCACCAGCAGCCGGGCCGGCTGGCGCGGCGCCCGCTCCGGCTCAAGGGCCCGGCGCAGATCGGCGACGAAGGTACGGACCGCCGCCACCGCCTGCTCCGGTGGCGTCTCCCAGAGATCACCGACGAGCCGGTCCACCGACACCACCTGGCCCCGCGCGACCAGCAGGCGGGCCAGCACGGCCCGATGACGGGGACCCCGCAGCGGTACGGGCCCGCCCGCGCCGGTGGCCTGCACGGGCCCCAGCACGCCGAACGTCACCGCCGGTGCCCCCATGGCACCCACTCTAGGCAGCGCCGAGCGGGACACCGGTCGGCGGCCGGGCACTCATCCGCTGCTGATCCGCTGCTCATCGCCGCCGGTCAGGCTCGATCCCGAGGACCGGTCACGGGGCGCCGCCCCCGGCCGGTCGACGGACACCCGAACGAGCAGGAGAGTTCCCGGTGAACCCCAGGATCAACGGATTCGATCATCAGCGCGTCACCGTCGCCGACGGCGTGGCCCTGCACGCCGCGGTCGGCGGCTCGGGCAGCCCGATCGTGCTGCTGCACGGCTTCCCGCAGACCCACCTCATGTGGCGGCACGTCGCCGCCGACCTCGCCGCCGACCACACCGTCATCTGCCCCGACCTGCGCGGCTACGGCGCCAGCGACAAGCCCACGGCGACCGGCCCGGACGTGTACGCCAAGCGCACCATGGCCGACGACGTCGTCGCGCTCGCCCGCGCCCTGGGCCACGACCGCTTCGCCCTGGCCGGCCACGACCGCGGCGCCCTGGTCGCCGTGCGGGCCGGCCTCGACCACCCGGAGGCGGTCACCCACCTGGCCGCGCTCGACGTGCTGCCGACCCTGGACATGTGGGACGTCATGCGCGGCACCTCCGCCGCCGTCGGCTTCCACCTGTACCTGATGGCCCAGCCGCCCGGCCTGCCCGAGCAGCTCATCGCCGCCAGCCCGGACGCCTTCTTCGGCCACTTCCTCGACATCTGGACCCGCGACCCCGACGCCATCCCCGCCGAGGTCCGGGCGGCCTACCTGGCGGCGTCCCGGGCGGCTGTCACGTCCATCGTCGCCGACTACCGCGCGTCCGCCGGCATCGACGTGGAGCACGACACCGTCGACCGCGCCGCCGGCCGGCAGCTGCGCATGCCGGTGACCGTCCTGCAGCAGGACTGGGGTGCCGCGCTGGGCTTCGACGCCGCCGGCCGTTGGCGCGCCTGGGCGCCGGACCTGCACCACCGCACCGTCTCCTGCGGGCACTTCATGGCCGAGGAGGCGCCGGCCGAGGTCGTCAAGGCCCTCCGGGCGCTGCTGACCCGATGACCGGTGCGGGCTCCGGACGCATGGTCCCGCCCGGAGCCCGCCGGCGTCCCCGGGCCGCTCAAGTCCCGGGCCGATTCGCCCCGGGCCCGCTCCGTCCCGGGCGCTCCTCCCTGGGCCGCTCGGTCACCGGCGAGTGGGACACGATGTCCTGGCCTGGGCGGATTCGGACCTCGACGCGACCTGACGGCCGGGGTGGACGCGGCGTCGGCGGCATGGTCGGCGGCGGCCAGGGTAGGCCGCAGTCCGGCGCGAGGCGAGGCGAGGTGAGGTGGACGATGGCGGGTACCTGGTTGCTCGGTGCGGGAGCCGAGACCTCCCGGCAACGGCCGACGGCGGTGCTGGTCGCGGTGCGCGAGGACGACGGCGCGGGCGGCAACGGCCCCGGCAGTGAGGTGTCCCTGGAGGAGCTGCGACGGCTCGCCGACACCGACGGCCTCAACGTCGCCGACGCGGTGGTGCAGCACCGCCCGAAGCCGGACCCGGCCACCTTCCTGGGCTCCGGCAAGGTCGACGAGCTGGCCGCCGCCACCGAACGCGCCGGTGCCGAGCTGGTCATCGCCGACGGTGAGCTGAGCCCCGGCCAGGTGCGCAACCTGGAGGAACGGGTGGGGGTACGGGTGGTGGACCGCACCGCCCTGATTCTGGACATCTTCGCCGAGCACGCCCGCACCAGCGAGGGACGGGTGCAGGTGGAGCTGGCGCAGATCGCGTACCAGCTGCCCCGGCTGCGCGGCGACGGCCGGTCGATGTCCCGCGTCGGTGGTGGCCGGGTCGCCGGCGGCGCCGGCATCGGTGTGCGTGGACCGGGTGAGATGCGGCTGGAGACCCAGCGTCGGACGTTGCGCCAGCGGGCCACCCGGCTGCGGCGCAACGCCGGCGAGCTGGCCCGGCGGCGGGAACGCACCCGGGGCCGGCGGGCCCGCAACCAGATCCCCTCGGTGTCGATCACCGGGTACACCAACGCCGGGAAGTCCGCCCTGCTCAACCGCCTGACCGGTGCGGACGCCCAGGTGCAGGACGTCCTCTTCGCCACCCTCGACCCGACGGTACGGCGGATCAGCACCGGCGAGCTGACCTACACCGTCACCGACACCGTGGGTTTCGTCCGGCACCTGCCGCACCAACTGGTCGACGCGTTCCGCTCGACCCTGGACGAGGTCACCCGCAGCGACCTGGCGATGCACGTGGTGGACGCGTCCGCGCCCGACGCGTTCGGCCAGATCACCACGGTGCACGGCGTGCTGCACGAGATCGGCGCGGGCCAGGTGCCGGAACTGCTGGTGCTCAACAAGATCGACATTGCGCCGCCGGAGTGGGTCGACGCGCTGTGCCGCGGGTACCCGGACGCGGTGCCGGTGTCCGCGCTGACCGGTGCCGGCATCGACGAGCTGCGCCGGACGCTGGCCCGCCGCCTGGCCGGACGCTGACCGCTCGGCGGCAGCCCCCGCAGGGCGAGTTGTCCCGGAGGTAGGTGGGTCGAGGAACACCGGGTGGCGACCCCGGCGAAAGTGCTTCAATCGGGACGAAGGGCAACGTGCCCGCTGAGCGGAGGAGTGCGGGATGCAGATGACCGCGACCGACAATCACGCCGTCGCGCAGGCCGTCCACGACGTCGGCTCCGCGCTGTGGTTCGGCGGCACCGTCATGGGCGTCGCCGGCGTCAACAAGTCCGGCAGCGACCTGCAGCAGGGCATCGACCGGATCCGGGTCGCCGAGTCCGCCTGGAACCGGTTCAGCCCGGTGCAGTGGCTCGGCATCGGCGCGACCATGCTCGCCGGGTTGCGGTTGACCCAGGTCGGCGGACGCCGCATCGCGTTGCAGAAGGGATTCGGCACGGTGGGCGCGTTGAAGGCGGGGATCACCGTCGCCGGTGCCCTGGCCACCGCCTACTCGGCCTACTGCGGCAACCGGATCGGTCAGCTGGCCGAGGCGGCGCACCAGCGGGGTGACCGCCTCGAGGTGCACGACGCCACCATCCCCTCCGCGGGGACGCCGGCCGACATCGCGACGTGGCAGCGGCGCCAGCGCCTGGCGCAGTTCGCCGTGCCGGCGCTGGCCGGCGCGAACATCGTCTGCGGCTCGTACCTCGTGCAGTCCTACCGGATGGGCGCCACCGGGAAGGGTGTCCTCCGGCGGCTGTTGCCGGACTGACCCGCCGTCACGAGGCCGGCCCCGCGAGGGGCCGGCGGGGGAGAGGAGCGTCGGCATGACCGATGGACCGTTGGACGTGCCGCCGGAGGCCGACGCGGTCGAGCAGCGTCAGCCGCTGCTCGACGAGGGGCAGCCCGACGAGCCGCCGCAGCCGCAACCGGACGCCACCGAGGCCGACCTGGCCGAGCAGGGCGCCTCGGTGCCGGGGGAGCACGCGCTGCCGTCGACCTCCCTGCCGGAGGACGCCACCGCCGCCGACGCCCTGGAGCAGCGCCAGGTGGTCGGGCCGGGCGACGAGGACCGCCGGGACTGACCCGGCACCGCGGGACCGGCGGTGTGGCGAACCGGGTGACAGCCGGCTGCGCCCACCCTCGGCGGTATGCCCGGCCCTGGCTGAGCCGGTGGCGGCGCGGTCGATCGTCGCGGTCAGCGGGACTCCGCCGCCCCGGGGACGAGGTCCAGCGCGGCCAGCTGGGTCGGGTCGGCCACCACCTCGATGCCGATGATCCGGTCGGTGACGATGAAACTGAGCGCGAGCCGGACCTGCCCGTCGAACACCACCAGCGCACCCGGCGCCCCGTCGACCGTACGCGGGGGCCCCGGCAGTCCTGGGGGCTGACCTGCCCGGCGGACCGACGCGGGCGCACGCCCGCGTCCGGTCCGCCCGCCGCGCCGGCTGGCGCGGCGGTGCGGATCAGAACGGCCACTGCTCCCGGGACCCCGCCTCGACGAGCGGGATCATCGCGAATGCGGCGTCGGACAGACCGCCGAACGTCTGCCGGTTCCCGTACGTCGGCGCGTGCCCGACCCGGTAGCCGGCCAGGTTCCAGGTGTACACCGGGACCGGCGCGGGCACCGCGGCCGTGACGTCCGTCGAGCGGTGCCAGTGCGCCTGCTCGTCGGTGAGGATCACCACCCGGTCGTGCCGGTCGTAGTGCTTCCGCACCGCCTTCGCGGTCTCCGTGCCGCAGCCGTAGAACCAGCCGCCGTCCTTGAACCGGCGCACCGCCGCCAGCACCGACTCGCCCGCGACGGTGGGGAACACCTGGCTGTGGTCGGAGAAGGACACCACCGTCGCGTCCTGCGCGCGGGCGGCCAGCGCCAGGCCGAAGACGGTGGCCGCGTCCCAGCAGCGCAGCGAGCCGTCCTTGCTGAACGAGCTGGTCATCGACCCGGAGGTGTCGATCAGGATCAGGGTCCGGCCGTCCAGCGCGGGCACGTTCGCCAGCGCGTGCTGCAAGGCCTTCTCCAGCGGGTACGCCCACCGCAGGCTCGGCGCCGCGTTGTACGCCGACAGGAAACGCATCGGCAGCACCCGTGACCTGGCCACCTCGCCCGGGTCGGACAGCCGCGCCGCCACCGCCTCGGCCACCGCGTCGCTGACCCCGGCCTGGTCGAAGTTGCGCAGGTTGCGCAGCAGCGCCAGATACCCCATCGTCGGGATGATCGCCTCCCAGGCCGCGGCGTCCATCGCGCTCTGCCGCCAGCCGGCGAGCGCCTCCCAGGTCATCCCGGCCGCGGCCAGCACCGCCGGGTCGGTGACCTCGGTACGCCGCGCGACGGGCATCGCCATCAGCTCGGCCCGGGCCGCCAGCATCGTCAACGACGCGGGCAGCGGGTTGTCCCGCCGGTGCCGCCGGTCCAGCGCGTGCCGGAACAGGTCGCCCTGCCGCTCGTCCTTCGCCATCGGGTGGGTCAGGTCGATGACGTCACCGAAGCGCACGGCGCTGCCCTCGGAGTCGTACTTGAGCAGACTCCGCTCGTGGTACAGCCGCACCGCCGCGTCGGCGATGCCGCGCTTGACCGGCTTCGGCAGCGACCGGCCGTGCCGGCTGAGCCAGTACGCCAGCGCCTCACCCGGCTCGTCCGCGCGCTGCAACGCCGCGTCCACGATCGCCCGGGAACCCGGGATGCCCGCGGCGACCTGGGCCCGGGCACCCTCCAGCGCGGCCACGATGGACGCCGAGCGCAGCATCGCGCCGGTACGCAGCCACGGCACGAAACGCGCGAACCAGTCCCGGTCGGCGACGGCGACGGCGGCGACCAGCTCACGGAACCGGGCGTCCCGCTCGGCCGCGCCCTCGTAGAAGGTGTCCTCACCGACCATGTTCGACACGCCCAGCAGGAACAGCTCGGCGCGCGGCCCGCGGCGGAAACCGGGCGCGCCCTCGGCGGTGACGTACTCGTCGTCGTCCTCATGCCGGTTCCGGCGCAGCTTGAGGTTGAACTTGCCCATCGCGTCCCCCATGGAAGTCGAGCAGGAGGACGCCACCACGACGCGTACCCGAGACCGGAGTCGGCGACGGAACATGTCCGCTGCTCTGTCCGATTGAGCCAGCCACCCTGAGGTGACGGAGGACTCGAACCTCCAACCTGCGGATCCGGAAGTAACCGTCGCCTGCGCACCGGGTACGCGTGTGGTCGCGCCTCCCGAGATCGGAGCCGGTGACGGACGGTCCCTTCACCGGGGCCGGGGCCCCTCCAGATGTAACCGTCACCTGCGCACCGGGAAGTGCGTGCCCGACCGTAGTGGCGGCCGGGGTGGGCGGACAACGGGATTTGCCATCTCGTGATCATGGAGCGGGGGATCCGGCGGGATCGAAATCGTCTTGCCGGGCCCGACGTGCCGCCACTAGCTTGGGCGTGCGCTTCCCGGTGCGGTGGTGACGGCTACTTCTCCGACAATTGGCCCGTCGCCGAGAGGTGATCTCGGGCGGCGCGCACGCCGCATGCCGGTGCGCAGACAGCGGATACTTACTAATGCGCAGCTCGAATCGTCACCGCAGGCCCGTGGCCTGCGGTTTTTCGTTTTTGCGCCTCGATTCTTGGGTCGCAACCGGCGGGCCGTGTGCTCGGCAGTTGAAGATCAGTCGGGCGGTTGGGTGGCCCTTCCGGCCAGCTCTCGGTCGCGTATCGGCTGCCACAGATCTGATGGCGGTTGCCACCCACGCGGGGCCTACGGGCCGTCGATCGGACGGGCTCGGCGTTGCGATACCGTCAAGGTGCCCACACCGGCGTCGACCAGTCCGCGTCCGCCGGCTGGCGATGGTCCGCAGGGCACCCCACGAATCCAGGGAGATACCGATGGCGGAGCCTGAGCCCGTTCAAGACGCCCACGCCCAGGACGCCGACACGCCAACCACGGCCGAGACCGAGACCGAGACCGACGAGCCTGCCGTTTACGCAAATCGGGCTGCCCGACGCGCGAAGGGCAAGGTCGCCTCGCCTCAACCGTATGGAAAGGGTCAGGTCCTCGGCGGCCGGGGCTCGGTCCAGAACCCGCGCCAGTGGGGTAACCGCCGAAGCGGCTGATCCGTTGGTGGAGCATTCGTCGGCACACGGCTCCCGGTGTTCGCGGCGATGGTGGCGGGGGAGCAGCTCGGGAAACAGCAGGGTGTCCGTACCAGGTCACGGATGTCGTCGCTGATCGGTGGTCGTCCGGGGCGGTTCGGGTAGGTCCAGTTCCGGCGGACCAGCCGGCGGTGCCAGGCCAGCAGGGTGGCCGGGGTGACGATCCGATGCTTCCACAGTTCCCGCGGTAGTGCCGGGACCAGCGCCGACAACACCGCCCGCTCCGGCCACGACAGGCGCGGCCGACCGACCTGTCGGCGTAGCACCGCCACCTCGTGGCGCAGCACCAGCAACTCTGCGACCAGCGCGGACTCGCTGCACGTGGCCAGCGGCAACCAGCCGAACATCCGCACCGCACTCAGGTACAGCAGCCGAACCAACACGCCTGCCATCCTGCGTCATTGTCGCGAAACAGCAGCTCACACCCTGTGCGACGGAGTTTTGGCACGGTAGAGGCGTCGGCCAGCAGCGGGGTGAACCGTTGCACCCACCGGAGCACGGTGACGTGGTCGACCTCGACACCGCGCTCAGCCAGGAGTTCCTCCACGTCCCGGTAGGAGAGGTTGTAGCGCAGGTACCAGCGGACGGCGACGACGATCACCTCCGCGGGGAACCGGAACCCGGTGAACGCCGACTTCGGCGGCGACCAGGGACGACGAGGACTCGACCGCTGCACCCGTCAAGCCTGCCTCGATCCCTGGACTCGGGCAATGCAACAGATTCTCCCCGGCCGCCTCCAGCGTGCCGACGCAGCCTGGTCCTCCGGCCGCCGGTGCGGACGCGCTGGCCGTGGCTCCGCGACCCTTGACCAGTCGTTCTTTTTCGAGGTCGCGTCTCCGGTGAGGGCCGCAACTCAACGATCCGGCCAAAAACCTTGACTGCGGTATCCGTTGCAGCTCTACTCTTCCGCTAAGGAATCCGTAGCCGTTGGCTGCTGGCGTGACCATGATCCGTTGAAGAGTTGGAGCCTGTCGTCGTGTCGGAACCCGCGATCCGCCTGACCGGTCTGCGCAAGTCGTTCGACGCCGTGGAGGCCGTCGCCGGCATCGACCTGGAGATCGCCGACGGCGAGTTCTTCTCCATGCTCGGGCCGTCCGGCTCGGGCAAGACGACCGTGCTGCGGATGATCGCCGGATTCGAACTGCCGACCGCCGGCAGCGTCCTGCTCGCCGGGCGTGATGTCACCCGGCTCGCCCCGTTTGACCGCGACGTCAACACCGTCTTCCAGGACTACGCCCTCTTCCCGCACATGACGGTGCAGCAGAACGTGGAGTACGGCCTGCGCGTGCGCAAGGTAGCGCGCGCCGAGCGCCGTGAGCGCGCGGCGGCGGCGCTGCGGACGGTCCGCCTCGAGGGGTACGGCGAGCGCCGCCCCAGCGCGCTGTCTGGCGGGCAGCGCCAGCGGGTTGCGCTGGCCCGCGCCCTGGTCAACCGCCCGGCCGTGTTGCTGCTCGACGAACCGTTCGGCGCGCTCGACCTGAAGCTGCGCGAGGAGATGCAGGTCGAGTTGAAGGCGATCCAGCGCGAGGTCGGCATAACCTTCGTCTTCGTCACGCACGACCAGCAGGAGGCGCTGACGATGAGCGACCGGGTGGCGGTGTTCAACCAGGGCCGGATCGAGCAGGTCGACACGCCGGCCGAGGTGTACGAGCGCCCGGGCAGCCCGTTCGTCGCCGGCTTCGTGGGCACCTCCAACCTGTTCGAGGGCGAGACCGCCCGCGCCGTGCTCGGGCGCGACGGCGTGTTCTCGGTACGCCCGGAGAAGATCCGACTCGGCGGTGCGCCCGCATCGGCCGAGGAGATCAGCGCGGCGGGCCAGGTCGTCGAGGTGATCTACGCGGGAGCGGCCACCCGCTTCGTCGTCGACCTCGACTCCGGGGCGCGCGTCGTCGCGATGCAGCAGAACCAGCAGACCTCCCCGGCCGACGTGGCGGCCCTGCGTGGCAAGCCGATCCGGCTGACCTGGCGGGCCGAGCACGTCGTTGCGGTTCCGGTCAACTCCCGGTGAAACACCCCCTATTGATAACCAGAAGGAGAGCGCAGATGCGCACCACTCGAGTCTTCACCGCGCTCGCCGCAGCCGGTCTGCTCGCGCTGGCCGGATGCGGCGACGGCGGCGGCGCCGGCGGCTCCGGCCCCGGTGGCATCAAACCGCCGAAGATCGACAAGCTGGCGTCGCTCGGCGCCGGCGAGGGCCAGGTCAACATCGCCGCCTGGGCCGGGTACGTGGAGAACGGCTCCACGGACCCGAAGGTCGACTGGGTCACCGGCTTCGAGAAGGAGACCGGCTGCAAGGTCAACGTGAAGGTCGCCGGCACCTCCGACGAGATGGTGACGCTGATGAAGACCGGCGACTACGACGTCGTCTCGGCCTCCGGCGACGCCTCGCTGCGACTGATCTACGGCGGTGAGGTCGCCCCGGTCAACACCGACCTGGTCGCCAACTACAAGGACGTCTTCGACGGCCTGAAGCTCAAGCAGTGGAACTCGGTCGACGGGGTGGCCTACGGCATCCCACACGGCCGCGGCGCGAACGTGCTGATGTACCGCACCGACAAGGTCACCCCGGCGCCGACCTCCTGGAGCGCGGTGTTCGACCCGAACTCGCCGTACAAGGGGACGGTGACGGCGTACGACTCGCCGATCTACATCGCCGACGCGGCGCTGTACCTGATGAAGCACCGGCCGGAGCTGGGCATCAAGAACCCGTACGCGCTGGACGACAAGCAGTTCGCCGCGGCCGTGGACCTGCTCAAGAAGCAGAACGAGCTGATCGGTGAGTACTGGTCGGACTACACCAAGGAGGTGCAGGCCTTCAAGTCCGGCAACTCCGTGGTCGGCACCGCCTGGCAGGTCATCGTCAACCTGGCCAAGGCCGACGGCGCCCCCGTCGAGGCGGTCCTGCCCTCCGAGGGCGCGACCGGCTGGTCCGACACCTGGATGATCTCCGCCAAGGCCAAGCACCCGAACTGCGGCTACCTCTGGATGAACCACATCATCAGCCCGGAGGCCAACGCCGCGGTGGCGGAGTGGTTCGGCGAGGCCCCGGCGAACAAGCTCTCCTGCGACAAGACAGCCGACAAGAACCACTGCACCACGTTCCACGCCGCCGACGAGGCGTACTTCGACCAGGTCTGGTTCTGGAGCACCCCGGTGGAGCAGTGCCTCGACGGCCGCACCGACGTCAAGTGCAAGGACTACGCGGCCTGGACCCAGGCCTGGACCACGATCAAGGGCTGAGACACGTGACGGCTCTCTCCACGGTGGACCGACCTGCGGGCGATGACACGACCGCCGCCCGCGGGCCGGTCCGCCGGCTCTCCTCCTGGCTGCACCGGCACCGCGGAGCACGCCTCGCCGGGCTGCTCTCGGCGCCGCTGCTCTGGCTGCTCGTGGCGTACCTCGGCTCGCTCGCGGTCCTCTTCGTCTCCGCGCTGTGGACGGTCAACAGCTTCACCGGCGACCTCGTCCGCGAGCCGACATTCGCGAACTTCCGCACCATCCTGACCGAAGAGGTCTACCGCGCCGTCACCCTGCGCAGCCTCGGCGTCGCCACCGCCGTCACCGTCATCGACACGCTCATCGCGCTGCCAATGGCGTTCTTCATGGCGAAGGTCGCCTCCCCGCGCAGCCGCCAGTTGCTGGTCATCGCGATCCTCACCCCGCTGTGGGCGAGCTACCTGGTCAAGGCGTACGCCTGGCGGGTGATGCTCGCCAACGGCGGCCCGGTGGATTGGCTCTTCGGGGGTGCCGGCAACGGCCCCGGGTACGGACTGCTCGCGACCATCCTCGTGCTGAGCTATCTGTGGCTGCCGTACATGATCCTGCCCATCTACGCCGGGCTGGAACGGATGCCGGATTCGTTGCTGGAGGCGTCGGCGGACCTCGGTGGCCGGGGCGGGCGCACCTTCCGCTCGGTGGTACTCCCGATGATCGTGCCGTCGGTGATCGCCGGTTCGATCTTCACGTTCTCCCTGTCGCTCGGCGACTACATCACGGTGCAGATCGTGGGCGGCAAGACCCAACTCATCGGCAACCTGGTGTACGCGAACATCGGCGCGGCGAACAATCTGCCGTTCTCGGCGGCACTCGCCACGATCCCCGTACTCATCATGGTCATCTATCTGGTCGCGGTGCGCCGATCCGGCGCGTTGGAGGAGCTGTGACGCTGTCGCGCGGAGCGCGCTGGCTGCTGCGCGGGGCCATGACGGTGGGCCTGGCCTTCGTCTATTTCCCGCTGGCCATCGTGCTGCTCAACTCGTTCAACGCCGACCGCACGTTCGCCTGGCCGCCGCCGCGCTGGACCACCGACTGGTGGGTGCGGGCGTGGGAGAACGCGGGCGCCCGCGAGGCGGTATGGACCTCGGTGAAGGCCGGCCTCGGCGCGACAGCCATCGCGCTACTGCTCGGCACGCTGGTCGCGTTCGCGGTACAGCGCTACCGGTTCTTCGGGCGCGACGCCGTGTCGCTGCTCGTGGTGCTGCCCATCGCGCTGCCCGGCATCGTCACGGGGATCGCGCTGGACACCGCCTTCCGCACGGTGATCGAGCCGCTCGGAGTGGGCAAGGGAATGTTCTCGGTGATCGTCGGGCATGCGACGTTCTGCGTCGTGGTGGTCTACAACAACGTGCTGGCCCGGCTGCGCCGGATGGGGGGAAACCTGGAGGAGGCGAGCGCAGACCTCGGTGCGGACACCTTCCAGACGTTCCGCTATGTGACGTTCCCGCTGCTGCGTTCGGCGCTGTTCGCCGGCGGGCTGCTGGCTTTCGCGCTCTCCTTCGACGAGATCATCGTGACGACCTTCACGGCCGGTCCGGGCGTCCAGACCCTGCCCATCTGGATCTTCAACAACCTCTTCCGGCCCAACCAGGCGCCGGTCATCAACGTCGTCGCGGCGGTGCTGATCGTGCTCTCGATCGTGCCGATCTACCTTGCCCAGCGCATCTCCGACACCGCTGCCGGTGGTCGCCTCTGACCCACACACGACGGCACCTGAGCCGGTAGGCCCTCGCCCGACGACGCGTCGACGTTCTCTGGGCCCTCATCCGCGACCGCAAGACCTTCACCCGACCGGCACCGGCGATCCGCGCCACAGCCTGAACCAGATCGCTCCCCGCCGACGCGACCCCGGTCCCGCCGGTCGTTCCGCCCTGCCTGCCAAGATCAACCGGAGTCACATGGAGACTCGAGGTGTAGACCGGGCGCCGGGTCGGCGCGCAGCTGCGGCACGCCGGCGGGCCGCAGCTCGACGAGGTCAGGTACGCCGCGTGGATCATGGTGCCGCCTGATGGCCCAGAGTGAAGCCGCTGAAGGATTCAGCGGTGGCGGGGGTAGAGGGTGATGCAAGCCGGCGACGGAGGGCTGGGGGCAGACTGGTCGCTGCAGAGCGTGCTGAACGGTGGAAAGTTGTTCACCATCCTGTCGGACCGTGATGACAGACAGTGAGCAGCCGATCGTGGAGCCGCATTGCGCGCCGAGCGGCGTCCCTGGCCCGTTGGCCAGCCGGACGACCGGATTGCTCCAGGCACGCGACGAGCTGGAACGCCCCGCCGGATACCGGGTACGCGACCACCGCCGAGGCGGATAAGCTGCCGCCGCACGTCGGCGGAAGGGCGGGAGTGGCGATGACGACGGTGGAGGTACTTCGGCGGCACCCGGCGTCGCCCGGCATCGCCCTGCTCACCGCGCTGCTGCTGGGCGGCTGTTCGGGCCCGTCCGGGGACGACGCGTCCGCCACCCCGTCCCCGACGGTCTCGTCGCAGGTGGAGATGCAGATGATCGTGCCGCCGGAGAAGCTGGGGTTCTACCGGTCGACGACCGACCCAGCGGTGAACGGGGAGACCGGGAAGATCGCCGCAGCCCTCGCGCAGCTGCTCGATGGCCCCCTCACCAGCTCCGTCGCCATCAGCTACCAGGACCCGAGGTACCCCGATCACACAAGCCAGGTCAGCGCTGTCTCCGGCCGGGTGGGGGATCCGGACAGGACGCTCGACGCCGTCTTCACCGAGATCCACCGGGTGTACGAGGTCACCCCGGTCGCGGCGGGACAGTGGGGCGGACGGACCCGGTTCGGAAAGGCCCAGGACATCGACGCGCATATCTGCGCATGGGCGGTTCCGGCAGCGTCGGCTCGGTGACGCTGACGGGCCACCCCGAGGATCAAGTTCCGGTGCGGGACTTCCTGTTCCTGCGGGGCCGGGTGGAACGTCGGGCCGCCGAGACCTCACATCCGGCGTAGCAGCCGGAACCGTTCCAGCACAGCGAGCGTGCCAACGTCCATGGTGCACGCCTGGGTCTGAGCCAACACCAGTAGTCCGGTCCGTGAAAGTGCGCCTCGCGGAGATCTAAAGCGCAGTCCGGCCCAACGCAGGGGCCGACGATCTCTTCGACATGCCGGCGATAGCCGCCATGGTCGATGCAGGCTACCGGCGGTCCTGGTACCGGCAGTCGGTTTCGAGCCCGGCGCCGACGTGATACCTGCCTCAGCCGCCGGCGGGCCCAGGGTTCACTCGGACTTCAGGATCGCAATTGCCGCTTCGAGTACGGTGTCGATCTCCAGGTCGGGACGGCAGAGCTGTTCGTCCCATCGCCGCCCCCGTCGCACCCACGCGGTCCGCAGGCCCGCCCGCACGGCGCCGCAAATGTCCTCGACCGGCGCATCGCCGATCATCCACCCATCCAGCGCGACGCCGCACCTGCGGGCGATCTCGACGAAGATCCGCGGGTCCGGCTTGCGGATGCCGTATTCTTCCGCCACGCAGAGCGCGTCGATCAGGGGTTCCAGGCTGGCCCTCGCAAGCTTCTCCACCGTCCGGACCTTGGATCCGTTGGTCACCACTCCGATCGTCCAGCCGGCGTCGCGCAGCATGGTGAGTGCCCGGACCGAGTTGTCGTCCGGGAGGTAGCACGAGGCATAATTCGCCACGTACCAGTCCTGGAGTTCCTTCAGCCTCATCCGCATACCGGGCAGCGCCTGCACGACGGCGAGGAACTCGGGGCGTGGCACTTCTCCCTCGCCGTCGGCGCCGACGATCGCCTCCACGGCATCGCCGGACAGCCCCTCGTGCCCGGCGAGCATCTGCGCCCAGCGCCGTATTGCGGCGGAGCGGTCGACCAGGGTGTTGTCCAGATCGAACAGTGCGAGCATCAGCTTGCTCTCGATCCTTTCCGCAGCGACCCGGAGACCTCCAGCACGGAGTTGGCGAGGAAGCGGCGCTGCCCGAACAACCGGATCACCCCGGGATCCTCCACCTGGCTGAGTTCGTCTGAGCTACGGCACGCGAAAACCGCGCTGCACCGCGAGCGGCCGGACAGGTTGCGTCCGACGCTGTGGAAGCACAAGCAGTTAAGCAGCAGCACCCCTCCGGCAGGCATCTCCAGCGGAACCTCCTGCCCGATGAGGTGGCGGTATTCGTCGTGTTCATCGGCCCAGTTGCCCCCGCCGTTGCCCGACTGCGGGCCGGCGTACGGCAGCCGGTGCGTGGCCGGAACCACGTGAGTGCACCCGTTCTTGACGGTCGCCGGCTCGAGGTAGAGGAAGACGGCCACGAGTGGCTGGGACCACTGCTGGATGTCGCGGTGGAGCCGGAATGGGATGTCGCCCGAGTTGTTCAACGTCGCATGATTGTGCCGGTTCAGCACGACGTCCACCGTCGGGCCGAGGATCTGCCCCAACGCGGCCGCGACATGCTCATGGCGGAGGGCTTCGAGGAAGACCTCGTCGCGTTCGAGCAGCGCGTCCAGCCGGCATGGCTCTCCCCGGTGATTCATCCGGTACGGCGGCACGCCGCGCGCAAACTGGTCGTCCACCATCGATCGCATCCGGTCGACGAGCGCGGCCGGCAGGCGGTTGGGCAGTCGTACGTAACCTGCGGCGTCGAAGAAGCGTGCGAGGTCGCTCATGGCTGTCCTCGGTCCGCAATCTCCTGCGTGTCGTCGTCGTCCCACATGGCCTCGAACTGGCTCCTGAATCGCTCGTACCACAGTGGGTCGGTCGAACGCGGGAGGAAGAACCCGGGGCGCCACGAGGACGGCTGCCGCCATGACCAAAACCAGATGTAGGCGTGCGCGGTCTCGTCGTCCGGGTTGAAGAGGTACGCGGTGAAGGGCGGCATAATGTCGTACGCCCGCAGCTGGAGGCTGCCCGCGGTGGCGCCTGCGGCCGACCGGATCGCATGGAAGGTCGCGATGCCGCTGCGATGCTGATGGCGTACCGATCCTGGAGATGCCTTGGGGGTGGAGCTGCGCCGGTTCGCTTCCAGGACCGCCTGGCCCTCCGGGTCCTGCATCAGCACCCGGACGCGACCGCCCGACTTGAGGATCCGGCCGATCTCGGCCGAGTAGGCGACCGCCATGCGGTTGTGCCCGAAGCCGCACATGTCGACGGCATGCGCCGCTTCCCAGGAGGCGGTGAAGCGGGAGCTGTTGCGGACGTAGTCCTCGGTGAAAAACGTCAACGCGCTCACCGCGCTGCCGTCGGATGCGGTAATGGCGTTGCCGTCCGCGGCGGGAACGGGCTCGAACTCGGCGGCCGGGCGCGTGCGCATCAGCAGCTGGAGGAGAGCGAGGTCCGTGCGGTGACGGACGTTGCGTGAGCTGCCGATCCACTCATGGTCGATCGTGAAGTTCTCGGCGCGTTCCAGCCAGTTGAAGTTGCCGAAGGCGCGATTGATGTTGAAGCACAGCCGCAGTAGTTCCCGCTCGTGCGGGGGTGACTTGTCAATGAGCTGCTTGAGGTTGTCCAGGCCGCGTCTGAGCTCGCTCTCGGTATCCCTCTCGATGTGCAGCACCTGACGTTTGACGTAATCGGAGAGGTAGGAGAGATCATCGGGGCCGGTAACGCCCCTGCCCCGGCGTAGGCGTTGCAGGCTGTCGAAGTCGTCTCCGAAGCCCTGCGCCTTTGCCAGCACAGCCACATTGACCCTCATACGGCCACGGTACGGCAGACAGCCCGTGTCCAGTGGTGTCCAGTGGGCGCCAGGAAACGCCCATGACGGGCTGTTGGCAGGTTACGGGCCGGCGGCAGGCTTTGGTTACCACCAGACGATTGGAGGTCTCGCGTGACGCCGTCTCTCGGTCCGCTGATGACGGTCCGCACCGCCGTCATCCTGCTCCTGGCACTCGTCACCGGTCTGCTCGCCGGCGGCATGTCGTACCTTGTCGACCACTCGGCCCCGTCGGCGGTGCTGGTGGGTAGCGGCGCGGCCGGCAGCGCCCTTCTGCTGTTCCACTCGGTCATCGAGCCGTGACGCGCCCACCGTTTCCGGGGGCTGGTTCATGACACCGCACGGATCTCGGCGGTCAACGGGAGCCGTCCAGCCTTTGCAGGCCAGGGCGATATCGAAAGCGCCGCCCAGATGCAGGATCGCCTCGCGCAGATCGACACCGCGATCGAGGACGTGGACTACCGAGCGGCCAACGTATCGCGGTGGCGGCCGAGGCCGGACGAGTGGGGCGGATGCCGCCTGGGAGCCGAACACCGGTGGACGTCAGCGGAGGCTGCAGCCTTTGCCGAAACGCAGCTTCGACGTACGGCATCCCCGTCGAGCCCAAGAAGCGCGTAGGCCTTCCCGTCTCGTTCACCGATGGTCCGAGATCTTCAAGACGGTGCTGGTTCCCCGGTAGACGACCGCGGCCGCCCCTGGTGCGGGGCAACTGCTTTCTCGTCGTCGGCGAGCACTTCCGTGTCCGCCACAAGAGCTTCGATCTTCATCCACGCCTTGGCGTACGGAATCGGCCACCACAGCGTGCCCTCAAGGTTCGTCACCACCGGTACGGCAAGGGAGCGCACGACTTGAGCCTGCCGGTGGCGAGTCCGCGGCGACAGCACCACCCCTTTGACGCAGGTGAGGTAGCGGAACACGCCGGTCCGCTTGGGCTCCTTGAAGGCTCGGGCGTACCTGCCGTTCTCGTCGTGCAGCGCGTGGCGCCGGTGAAGCGGCCGCTCGTTCATCGGTCTGTGGTGCGTTGGAGTTCGCAGGGTCGTCGTCGGAATGCATCCGAAAGCCGATTATGGTGCCTGGATGATGCCGACCAGGTTGGGCTCGGGGATGCGGAGCCTTTCCAGCGCTTGGCGCGCGAGGTCTCCGACCGCGGAGAGATGCGATGTGCAGGCCCGGAGGGTGCGCTGGTTCTGGTGTGGTAGACGGTGCTCCTCGGCGATGGTGATGGCAGCCTCGAGGGCGCCGCTTCGGCTTGGGTGGTGTCGGCGCAGGCCAGGAGAACTTCGCCCGTGGTGACGTGGAGGATCGCCTGCCATTGCGGTGGTATGGCGGTGGTGGACATGCGGTGGCAATCGAGCAGGTCGGTGGCCAGGTCGGGTCGGTGTGTGTTACCAGCCCGCGCAGGTGCACTTCGTGGAGGGCGTATGGGCTGGTGAGTCCTGTGCCGGGTTTGGCGTCGACCAGTCGCCAGGCGTCGGTGATGGCGTGGTCGAACAGGGTGGGGTCGTCGAGTTCGCCGGCGGCTCGGGCGAGCTGTACCAGGGCGGCACCTCGGTCGGCATCGGGTGCAAGTTCCACTGAGCGGCGGAGTCGGGCAATGGCGGCGTTGTGCCGTTCGACCTTGCGCAGTTCGTTGCCGTGTATCCGGAGGGTGAAGGCGAGCAGGTCCTGGTCGTTGAGGTGTTCGGCCAGCCACAGCGCCCGGTTCATCGGGCGGCGCTGACGAGCCGAGCTGCGAGCCGGGTTCGAAAGCGCTCCCATCTCCCTCGCCCTGTACGAGGTCCTGCATGGTTGCGGCGAGCCAGGACATGGGCTGGACTCCCGCTGAACTCCTCCATCCCCGGTTCCTCGGATGGCTGCGGTGACCGCACCCCGCTCTGGTCACCTGCACTGCCCCGAGCAGCCAGCGTGCAGTTCCTGACTCCGATCGTCTTTCGGGCGATCCGGGTCCTCGGCTGCCCGACCTGCGACGGGTGGGTCGGGCCTCGACGGATACCAGATAAACGCCCAGAGCGAGGCCATCGCTCGGCGGCACCCGCCCGGTGAACGCGCGACCTGGGACGCGGGGCGGCTGGCTCATCGAGGCGCTGCGAGTACCGCCGCTGAACGCGCGGCGATGTTCGAGCAGCCCGGCGGAGACGAGGAGGCTGGGGCCCTCCTGCAGTGCGCGACCGTGCGGCTCCTGCTGCTGGTGGGCGCGGCGCTGGTTGCCGCAGGGGTTGGTGCCGCTGTGGCGGGTCGGCCGCGGGCCTACCGTCTGACGGTCGCGCGCACCTGCTCGAGGAGTCGAACGGCCTGGTGCTGGCTGTCCCGGTGTCCGGCATACCGGGCGTGGGCCAACGCGTACTGGAGGAACCGGCGAGCCGCCTGGGACTCGCGCTGGGCATGGAGCACACCCGCGATGAGGAGGAGGTCGGTAGCGGAGCCGTAGGCGTGTGAGTGCCGGTAGTCGACAAGCAGGGTTTCCCGTAGGTGTTCGGCCCAGCCGTGCTGGTCGGCGACGGCCCGCACTGCGCCGTCGACGAGCCGGACCCAGCCGGTGATGTGACTGGCGGGGCGTGCCCGGATTAGGCGCTCCGCGTCCCTGGCCGCAGCTTCCGCGGACTCCAGGCGACCGGCGGCCAGCATCACGAGGGCTCGCAGGCTGTTTATGTGGGCTAGGCCGACCCGGTAGCCGAGTTGTTCGAAGGTGTCTAGGGCCTCGTCGACGTATGGGCCGGCCCGGTGCCCCTGACCGAGCAGGAGGTAGGCCAGGGCCAGCGGCCGGAGGGCCCACGCCGTCTGCAGCGGTCTGCCGAGGGGACGGGTGAGGCGTAGGGACTCTTCGAGGGGTGCGAGCGCGGCCGCCGGACGACCGCAGTGAATTTCCTGCCAACCCCGGCTGTACAGGCAGAAGGAGATCTCTCCCGGGTCCCCTGACAGTCGCGCCACCGCCTCCGCACGGGCGAGGTACCGGGAAGCCGCGTCCCCCTCGCCCATTGCGCGCAGAGTGCTGGACAGTTGGCAGAGGTGATTCGACTCCTCCATTGGTTCTCCGAGCTGCCGGCTCAGTCGTATCGTCGCCGCGTAGTGCCCGATCGCACCGCGCCAGCGTCCCCACTCCCCGTAGTTCATAGCGATGGTGGAGTGCGCGTCGCGGATCATCCCGATGTCCTCGGCCCGGCGTCCGGCAAGGAGGGCTGCCCATCCGTGCTCTTCGGCCGCCCGGTAGTCGCCCTGGTAGCACCGGACGGTGGCGAGCCAGTTATGCACTTTGCTTTGCCCGCTCTCGTCTCCCAGGGCCCGATACTCGTGGAGTGCGACTCTGAGCCGCTGTTCGGCTGCCTCGTAGTCGTCCTCGGTGTAACCGAGCAGTGCGAATTGCAACTGGCCCTCGGCCAGCAACGCCCGGTTGACCCGGGCGATCCGGTGGCGTTGCTCCGGCGCGGTCACGCAGTCGACGAGCCGGACTATCTCCTCTAAGTCCCGTCGTCGTCGGGCTTCGAAGAGTGCGTTTCGCCAACGGGGCAAGATGTCGTAGTCGGCTGCCGCGAACCGGTGGTAGCTCTCCTCGGCGAGGTTGCCCGTCCGGTGGTGGTATTCGGCGGCGGCGCGGTGCAGCTTCGACAACCGCAGTGGCTCCTGTCGCTCGAGATGCATCAGCACAACTGCCCGGACCATTCGGTGGACGTGCCGGCGACCTGTGGTGTCCGTGGCGGTCGCGGTGCGGACGAAGGAGTGCCGGCAGAACCGGTCCCACCAGTCGTTGGGCACGTCGACTCCGGATAGCTCCAGCAGGTGGTGCACTAGCTCGAGGCTCAGTTGCCGCGGGATCACCGCGCAGCGGACCACCTGCCGCTGCACTGCCGGCAGCCGGGCGAGGAACACCTCGGGTAGCCACTGCTCGGTGGGCCGGCTGTGTGCGACGCTCCGCAGCCAGTCGGCCGTCGGCTCGCGCGACCCGGACCATAGCGCGCATGCCTCGACCACCATGGCGGTCCACAGCGGTACTCCGGCGCACAGCTCGTGTACCACTGTGGCGAAGGCCGGGTCCTGGTAGCCATTGGCCGCCAGGTAACCGGCGGTCTCGGCGGGGGTCCACTCGGCAAGCTCCGCCTGCCGGAACCAACAGTCCCGTCCGGGCAGCCGGTCCCGCCCGGCCAGTACGACGCGCAGGCCCGGTGCCGCGTCGACGAGTTCCGGCAGGAACTCGTGCACGAACCACTGCGAGAGGCCCAGCGAGGGCTCGGCGACCAATCGTTCGCTACCCGCGTTCCGCTCGTCCGCCAGTCGCATTAACTCGACGGTGTCGACGAGCAGCACCATGCGCTGGGAGCCCGCAGCTCGCGCCTGGTCGAGCAGGGCCCGGACGATCGACCGCCGGTACGCCAGCAACGCTGCCGTCGGCACGACTGGACCGCCATGGACGTGTACGTGGGAATCCCGGACCTGCCCGCCGAACGAAGCCGACTGGCTCAGCCGGATGTCAGTCGTCGGGGTCAGGTGATCGCGGGCGGCGCGGGAGGCCCGCTCCTCGAAGGTACGCAGCCTCCGTTCACCCGCCTCGCCTTCGGACGACAGGAGCAGGCGGGCCAGGCCGAACAGCAGACCGTCGGTCAGCGCGGACGGCCCGCCCGCATCGGCCAGCGGGAGGTCCGTCGCCTCCAGGTCGAGCAGCCGGACCCGCCACCCCCGCACCCGCGAGGCGATGTGTCTCAGCAGGGCGGACTTCCCGATGCCCGACTGTCCCCAAAACGCCAGGACCCGGACCTGCGGATCGGATGAGAGGAAGTCGCCCACCACTGCCAGCTCGCTGTCGCGTCCGACGAATTGCCGTTCGTCCGTGGTGCTCACTCTGCGCTGATCTTTCCGCCCTGGATCCTCCCCCTGCGTGCGGTTCGGCGGACCTCGGCGTTCCTCGCCGTCGTGTGCCCGTCCCGGATCTCGCCGTGCTGCCCAGCCCGTTCTGCCACGGTCGCACCGTCAGCGGCCTCGATGACGCTATCTACGATGGCACCGCCCCGGGCGACCTGCCTCACGACCGTTCTGCCGACGACGGATCCGGTGCCGGCCGCCGACATTGCCGCCAGCGCCGCACCGGCGAGCACGAGGCCGACCAGCGCCATGGCCATGCTCCAGCTCCAGTCAGCGGTGACGAGGTTGGTGACGACGCCCACGGCTGCGGCTGCCACGACCCCCGTGGCCGCCGCCATCGCCCGGGGTAGTGATCGGTTCCGCATCACGACCTCCCCTCCGTCCTGCCGTCCACGGTAGGGCCCGGATCCACAGGGGTCATCAGGTGAACGAGTGGTCTGGTGCCGCTCTGGCGGGTCGGTCGCTGACCTGGGCATGGAACAGCGGATCAGCCCGGTTACCCTCGGCGTGGCTGACCTGTGCCGGACCCGCGCCTTCGACGAGGCGCTGGGGTGGCGGGGCCAGGAGTTGCACGAGACCGTCTTCCTCCAGGCCGGTGGCCTGGCGCTAGTGAGAGTACTTCCGCTGGTGACCGTGCACACTCTGCTCGGTGCCCTTGTACCAACAGCCGCGAACGGGGCATGAGACCCAGCTGCCCGCGCGCACGGCCTCGTCGATGACTGGCCGCCCGGGCCCATAGCCATGCTTGTGCAGCAGTTGTGCGACCTGGCTGCCGTATTCAGCGGCCACGAGGGCGGCTTCGGCAATCTTGTCGTGCCCCTGAGCGAAGAACGAGCCAATGCCCGTCTCCTTGCCACAGCCACACCAGCAGGTGCCTGTCGGGATCAATCGCGGAAGACCGGTGGTTGTCATGCAACCAAGGTGGCCTTTGTAGAAAGAAAGTCAAGGGACTGAACCAAGGAGGGCGACCAAGGCAACTCCGACCTGCCGTCGTGACGGGCGTGCATGCTGTCCCGGCCGGCGTCAGAGATCCATGGCCCTACCCCGGGCCGCCTCGAAGGGAGAAAGCCAGGCCGACTTTCTTCACAGCACAGTGGTCAAGAGGTCGGGGATGACGTCCACCTCAGCCGGAACGCGGCACGCCGGCAGCCCATCCCGCTCGCACTCGATCATCAGTCGCACCGGCTTGCCGGAGTATTCATCACGCCACCAGTCCGGGGTCCGGCTCTCGCTCCATGCCGGAATCAGCGTCTCCTCCAGGGAGCACACCAGGTCCTCGCCGACCGTCGCTCCGTCGAGGAACGCGACTCGTCGGCCGTGCGCTCCACGTTCGTGTTGAACCGGTACGCCCCCCGGCAGCCTCACGATCTTGGGCAATCAACGTCAGCAGGTCAGAACCCGAGCCTTGACCGGCCCCGCACCTTCCTGGATGACACGAAGAGGTGCCGTTCGCTTGACAGACCCACCGGTGGCGGCGCTTGCGCGAGGCGACTACTCTTCGCATGCACGTAATGATCTATGCGTAAGGGGGGAGTCGTGGAAGCCGAGACGGAGTCCGCTGCGGGGCGACAAGTAGTGGTACCAGTGAGCGTGGACCGCTACACCATCTACTTGGCCGCTGGCGAGCTGCCACCAGGGATGACCAGTGACGAGGTGGAAGTCGCCGCCAGACCCTCCAACCTCGACGAGGCGCTCGCGGCGCTTACCGCTTTTGCGAGTCAGGTAGGTGATCACCTGAAGGCGGCCGATGTGAGTCGCCTTACCCTGGAATTCTCCTGCGAGTTCGCCGTGGAGTCGGGCAAGTTCGTGGCGATCGTGGGCAAGTCGTCGGCAAAAGCGGGCGTCAAGGTGAGTCTTGAGTGGGACCGCACGACACTGTGACGGCACAGCCGAGCGCCGGATGGGAGGACCTGCTTCAGGCAGCCACCGTATCCATCGAGGTTCCCTCGTTGTCCGGCGCGCCGCCTGCCCGCGGCACCGGCTTCGTTATCGCTCCTGGAGTGATCGCCACCTGCGCTCACGTGCTAGCAGTCGACGGGGCGCCGCTACCTGAGTTCGTCAAAGGTCGAGCAGTCGTCGTCGGCGCTCAACTCGTGCTGACAGTCGACGCTGACAGATACTTCCGCACGTCAGCCGGTCTGGACCTGGCTGTGCTGCAGATCCGCGAATGCTCAGTCGATGTCGACATAACCCCAGTGTTGCCCTCGTCTGTCGTCAGCGTTGGTGATGACCTGTGGACGTACGGACATCCGGACGGGATGTTTCGAGCGGGTCAACCAGCACGTCTGGTGTACGAGGGGGAGTCCCGCCGCAGCGAGCAAGACACCCTGGGGCTGCTGCGGGCACGCGGAACTCCCCTGGCGAGAGGCTTCAGCGGTAGTCCGGTGGTAAACCGTCGCACGGGTGCCGTCTGCGGCATGGTGTGTACCTCGGACGAAGCCGGGGGCACCCACCTGCTCCCGATCGCCGAGATCATCGACCGCTGCGAGCCCGCAAGGCTTGCTCTGGCCACCGCGCAGATAGAGCACCATAAGTGGTTGCGTGCGCTCACCGACGAGCAGGTCACAGCGGGTCGGTGGCGCTTTCCCGGGCCTCAGCTTCGCGCCTACCTAACCCTCGCCGCTCGCACCGCCGCTACTCATCCCTACCAGATGTCGCCGACATTCCCCATGCCACCGCTGTCAGCGGTCTACGTCCGGCAGACGACCCGGCGGGAGGCGACGGGGGCTGCCGTCGGAGCGCCACCGCAACCTGCAGACATCATCTTCGACGGCGATCAGGACACTGTCTTGGTCGCCGGTGCAGGGGCGGGCAAGTCCAGCCTGCTGCAGTACGCCGTCGGCGACATCGCACGACGACAGCGGGACAGCGAGATCACCGACGTACCCGTTCGGGTACAGGCCACCGACATCCTCGCCACCGCCGGCCTCGGCGAGGCCATCGCACGCAGTGTCCGCGGCGACTTCAGCCTGCATGACGGCAGGGGGTTGTGGTCGGCCGAATTTTTCGCCGAGCGACCCATTCCGACCGGACGTTGGCTCGTGCTGGTCGACGGCCTCGACGAGATCATGGACTCCCGCAAGCGGCAGCAGGTGCTGTCGATTCTCCGCACGCGTCACGACGTCGACGATGCTCACCGTTTCGTCATCGCGACCCGCCCCGGCACCGCGATCAGTGACGCGGGGGAGGGCACCTGGTTGCCACTGCACTACGAACTGCTGCCCTTTGACAAGGAGCAGCGACACCAATTTGTGCAAGCGTGGCTCACCCGAGCAGAAATTTCTCATCCCGACGAGGCGGCGGCGCAGTTCGTCCGGGAGTTGCGCCGCCTAGGTCTTGAGGATCTGGCGAGCAACCCGTTGATGGCCACGATGCTGTGCCAGTTGTTCGTCGCCAACCCCCAACGCCGCCTCCCTGCCGGGCGCTCCCGCATCTTCCATGAGTTCGTACAGCTGCTTCGCGACCGGCATTACAGCGACGCTGACGGCGGCGTGCGTCATCAACTACGCCGTGCCCTGCAGCGTTACGGCGCAGGTGCTGAACAGGCCGGTGAACGGCTCATCGCGCGAGGGGACATGCTGATCGGACGGCTTGCCGCCGATCGTCTCGACGACGACATGACTCCGGCCATCGACAAGCTGGAGCAGTGGACGGCGGAACTCCGTGGCAGCGCGGTGCCTGAGGCCGTGTGGCGTGAACTGCTGGCGGACTATCTTCGAGGCAGTGGCGTGGTGGTGGCTCGAGCCGACGACTACGTCTTCTTGCACCAGACGATCCAGGAGTACCTGGCCGCCCAATACGTCCCCGAAGACCCGGACCGTGCCGGCGCTGTTTTCTGGGATCTGTTTGGCAAGACCACCAGCGGTAGAGCGGTGACTCCACCGGCATGGCGGCAGTCCTTCGCTCGGTTTCTCGTGGCCGCCTGGAAACAACCTCACCAGATGGCATCCGCCCTGCAGTCGATTGCTGCTACTGGTGGGCTACCGGGAGCGCTGTTCGTCGCCGCGGTCATCGAGGACGGCGCCGATCCTGATGACGCGACGGTCGATGCCGCGACGCGAGCATTGGCTGCGGTCGCGCGCGACCCTCATGGCCCCGACGATGACCGCTACGTGGCACTGACAACGTGCCTTCGGCTGGACCGCAACCGGGGGATGGCCCTGGCCACGAGCATCGCGACAGACACGCGACAGCCCAGCGCCTTCCGGACCACGACCCTTCGTGCCATGGCCGCCACGGCCGCCACCTCAACCGAGATCAGCGCGACCGCAGGTGACCAGTGGATCATGGCCCAGCTGGTGGGACTTGACGGCGTCAACGCCGGTCTCATCATGACCTCAGTCGCCGAGGACAAGGCGTTCGACGCGAGGCAGAGGATCTGGGCCGCGGACGCTCTCGCCCAGATAGACCCAGCCACGGGCCGCCAGCTTCTCGTCGAACTCGCCAGCGACGACAAGCTCGGCTCCGCCGAGCGGCGCGCAGCGGCAACAGCCCTCGTCGCCGCCGAGGATCCGCGCGGCGCATCTCTGCTGCGGAAGCTGGCTCGCGATGAGTCCGCGCTGTCCATAGAACGTCAACTCGCGGCGCAAACTCTCACGCAGAGCACGCGAAACCGCTCACCCGTTCGGCGGATGATCTACCGTCTGAGACTGCCGAAGATCCTCGACAGCTCATCGGTCGTCAGTGATGCCCTTGAACCTCTCGTCGCCACCTTGAGAGAGAACCACCCCCGCGCTGACGTGCAGGGCATCCAGAAGGCGTTCGACGCGGCCGCCTGGTGGCATTCCGGGCAGTACCGCAAGTCCGGCGACCCTTACATCATCCATCCACTGGCGGTGGCGACGATCCTGGCCAACCTAGGAATGGACAGCACCACACTTATGGGTGCGCTGCTGTCCGGCTTGGTGCACGACTCCGCCTACAGCGCCGAGCAGATGAGAGACGAGTTCGGCGGCGAGGTCACGCTGCTGGTCGACGGTGTAGCCAAGCTCGACACGGTAAGGCTCGACGACACGACGAGCGTGGAGTCGGTGCGCAAGCTCGTGGTCGTGGCAGCCAAGGACCCCCGAGTTCTGGTGATTAAGCTTGCGCAGCGGTTGCACAACATGCGGACGCTCACCTTCGTCGCCCGCAGCGAGCAGGAACGCGTTGCCCTCGAGACCTTGCATTTGTGGGCGCCGTTGTCTCACCGCATCGGCATCAACACCATGCGGTGGGAGTTGGAGGATCTGGCCTTCGGCACGTTGTTCCCGAAGCGGTACGAGGAGATCAACCGGCTGATCGGGGAGCACCGGCCGCAGCGCGAGGCGTTGCTGCGCCAGGTGGCCCAGCTGGCGTCCATTGAATTGAGGAAAGCGAATATCAAGGCGGAGTTGACTGGTCGGCCGAAGCACCTCTACTCGATCTACCAGAAGATGATCGTGCGGGGTCGCGACTTCAACGACATCTACGACCTGGTGGGTGTGCGGATCCTGGTCGACACGGTGCGGGACTGCTACGCGGCGCTGGGGGTCATCCACGCCAACTGGCAGCCGGTGCCGGGCCGGTTCAAGGACTACATCGCCATGCCCAAGTTCAACATGTACCAGTCGCTGCACACGACGGTCATCGGGCCCACCGGCAAGCCGGTGGAGATGCAGATCCGCACCTACGCGATGCACCGCACCGCCGAGTTCGGCATCGCCGCACACTGGAAGTACAAGGAGCACAAGGGCACCCAGATCGTCGGCCCGCCGGCGCACATCGACGAGATGACCTGGCTGCGCCAGCTGCTGGACTGGCAGCGGGAGGCGGCGGACCCGAGCGAGTTCCTCGACGCGCTGCGCTTCGACCTGTCCAGCCAGGAGGTGTACGTCTTCACCCCGAAGGGTGACGTCATCCCGCTGCCGACCGGCTCGACGCCGGTGGACTTCGCGTACGCGGTGCACACCGAGGTCGGGCACAAGTGCATCGGGGCGCGGGTCAACGGCAAGCTGGTGCCGCTGGAGTCGACGCTCTCCAACGGCGACGTGATCGAGATCTTCACGTCGAAGTCCGACACGGCCGGCCCGACGCAGGACTGGCTGGGCTTCGTGAAGAGCCCCCGGGCCCGCACCAAGATCCGCCAGTACTTCAACAAGGAGCGGCGCGAGGAGGCGATCGAGGCCGGCAAGGACGCGATCGTCAAGGCGATGCGCAAGCAGGGCATGCCGTTGCAGCGGATGCTCACCTCCGACGCGCTGATGGCGATCGCCCGGGACCTGCACCTGGCCGACGTCGCCTCGCTCTACGCGGCGGTCGGCGACAGTCAGGTCTCCGCCCAGTCGGTGGTGCAGAAGCTGATGGCCACGTACGGGGGCGAGGAGGGCGCGGCAGAGGACATCGCCGAGACCGCCGTCGCCACCCGGCCGCCGCGCAGCCGGCAGAGCAGCGCGGACCCGGGCGTCGTGGTCCGGGGCGTCAGCGACGTCTGGATCAAGCTGGCCCGCTGCTGCACCCCGGTGCCGCCGGACGCGGTCTTCGGCTTCGTCACCCGCAACAACGGCGTGAGCGTGCACCGCGACCATTGCGCCAACGCCGAGGACCTGCGGGCGCAGAGCGAACGGGTGGTCGAGGTCAGCTGGAAACTAACCTCGACCTCCAGCTTCCTGGTCGTCATCCAGGTGGAGGCGCTTGACCGCCGGAAGTTGCTCGTCGATGTAGCTCGGGTGATCTCTGACGAGCAGGTGAATATCCTCTCTGCGACCGTAACCACCACCTCAGACCTCGTGGCGGTAAGCCGCTTCAGCTTCGAGATCGCCGATCCCAAGCATCTCGGGCACCTTCTGGCGGGTGTCCGCAGGGTCGATGGTGTCTTCGATGCATACCGTGTGACATCCGGTGCCTGACTGAAACTAGTACTCCAGCCGCACCTGGTGGAGTCGGAGTCTTCGCTGGTAGTGGGCTGTTCTGGCGCGATACCGGTGTCGGCGTCGCCATTGTGATCATCGATGGATGTGATCGAAGGGTCGGGTGGTGGTGGTGATCAGGTGTGCCAGGAGACGGCGGACCTCGCCGAGGGTGAGGGGAATGAGGCCGTCGTGGTCGGGTCCGGCGCCCCTTTTTTGGTTTGAGCGGTGGTGACTGCGAGGTAGGCGTGGGCGCACAGAACGAGTGTTGTGGTGTCGCTGCTGTCCCGGATTCCTCGGGGTTCGGCGCCACTCGCCCTGCTCACAGGGCCCGTTGTGGAGGGCCAGGCGCTGAGATAGCCGTCAGGGTCGAGTTGGTCGGACCAGCGGGAGGAGTCTGATGCCGCCAGGCAAGATCACTTCTGATTGGGGGTGGTAGCCGTGGCGGAGGTACAGCCGCTGGTGGGCCGGGGTGACCTCGACCTTTGATGGCAGGCCTACCAGGTCTACCTGTTGGCGGTGGTGGGCGAGTAATGCATCGCCCCGCCCTGTGCGACGGTGCGCTGGCGAGACGGCGAGGAACGCGAGGTGGTGGTGCGGTGTGGTGAGCCGGTTGCTGTGCAGGTATGCCTCGAGGATGTCGAAGGCTTCGGTGTCGGGCCCGGTGGCGGCGGTGAGGCGTTGTCGGTAGGCGGTTGGTGGCGGGATCGGTCGGTAGCGATGAAAGCTCACCGCCGTCGCGGAGAGGTCGTCCATGACGTGGACTTCGCCGAAGAACAGGGCGTGCTCCACCCAGATCTCCACGATGTCGGCGAGGATCCGCCTGCGTTGGTGTTCGTCGGGTACGAGCCAGGCGCCGAGTGGTTCGGTGTGTAGGGCGTCGGCGATGAGGGTGGCGACGGCGCGTTTGTCCGTCCAGCGGGCGGCGCGGATGCGGGGCAGGGCGGGCACGTTTCGGAGGTCCTTTGTGGTGGCGCGCGAGGTTAGCGGTATGCGGCGGTGGTGAGGTCGCCGATGGTGGCGTCGACGGCGGTGGTGATGTCGCGTACGGCCTGGTAGTGCTGGTCGGCTATCGCATTCAGGTGGGTAATGACGGTGGTGGTGTCTTGGTCGAGGTAGAGCCGGTCGGCGAGGCCGAGGACGGCGGTGAGGCCGGCGAGGGCGGCGGTGTGGTTGTCGGGTTGTTCCCGGCCGGCGACCAGGTAGCGCAGCCGGGATCGGGCGACGATGGCCCATTTGTTGTCGGTGGCCTGGTAGCTGTCGGTGCGGAGGAGGCCGCCGAGGCGTCGCCGGCTGTGCTGGCGCAGGATGCCGGCGGCAACGAGCCCGGCTCGGGTCCGGTCGTACATGTCGGTGGAGGAGCTGCGAAGCCACATCTTCAGCGGCGGGGCGGCGTGTCGGATGGAGGAGAGAGCGGAGTCGGCGATGAGGTCGCCGACGGCTTTGTCGGTGTGCAGGCGGATGCGCTGGTCGGTGGCGGGGCGGACGCCGTCGCGGGGGCCGAGGTGGATGCGTCCGGCGAGGAACAGGTCGATCAGCACGGCGCCGGCGAGGCCGAGCGCGAGGGCACGCTGGTGCAGATGGAGGTGCCCGGTGTCGTCGTCGTGGGCGAGGAGGTAGAGCTCGTCGCGGAGCGGCAGGCGGGGGAGTGAGAGGCTCATCGGCTGTCCCTACTGCTGTGCGACGGTGAGCTGCCGCAGCCGGTCGTGTGTCCCGTTGTACGGGGCGGCGGCTGCGGGCAGTAGCGCCTTGTCGGCTGCGGCGAGCACGGTGTAGTTCGGGTCGCAGACGTTGCCGATGGGTGCGCGGCCTATCTGGGAGACAAGCTGGTAGGCGTCGAGGACGTGCAGGCCGGTGAGTCTGCTGGTCCAGCCGACGAGGTCGTGGTGGGCGATGCGGTAGGCGTCTTCGAGGGGGCGGGCGCATCCCACGGACATGATCGACGTGTCGGTTTCCAATCGCGGCCACGGTGTGGGTTCGCCTTTGATGACGTCGATGATGAGGGTGGTGGTGGCGGCGATTTCGATGCCGGTGCCGCAGGCTTCGCCTTCGCCTTGTCGGGCGTGGGCGTCGCCGAGGGCGAGCATCGCCCCGTGCACGTTGACCCCGAGGTAGACGGTGGTGCCGGCGCGCACGTGCGGGGTGTCGAGGTTGCCGCCGTGCGTGTCGGGAACGATGGTGGAGCGGGCTTCGAATCCGCCGGGGGCGACGCCGATCGTGCCGATCATCGGGTCGAGGGGCAGGTCGATGCTGTGGTCGCTGTCCGTCGCTGCGAACCGCACGCTGCCGGCGCGCCGGTCGACCCGATACACCCATACCCGTTCTTCGAGGGGCGGTTGGAGGGTGGCGGTGTGCGTGGTGGAGGTCAGCGCCCCGAAGTGCGGGAAGGTCGTCGAGATTCCCCAGTCCCTGGCCGGGACGATGGCGCAGATGTGCACGGCCAGGGTGTCGCCGGGGTCGGCGTCTTCGACGAAGAACGGGCCGGACACCGGGTTGAGGTAGGGCATGCGACATTTCTGCGAGGGCAGATCGGCCGGTCCGCGGACCAGGCCGCCGAAGCAGTCCTCGGTGAAGACCTGCAGCATGTCACCGGAGCGCAGGTGCGCCACCGGCATCCGGCCGCCGAAGGTGTAGGCCAGCTCGTCGCGGGCCGGCCGGTACACGATCTTGTCCATGGCGCTCACACCCGCTCGGCGTCTCGGCGCAGCGGCTGGACCGGCGCCAGTCCGGACAGCACCGGCCGGCGGCCGGTGGCGTAGAGGCCGGCGAGGACGAGCACGCCGAGGGCGAGCCAGGCCAGCCCGAGGCGCTGCGCGGCGATGTTGGCGTTGACCACCACGTAGGCGAGGATCACGAACCCCACCGCTGGCATGACGAGATGCGCCCACCAGTTTCGGCTGCGGCGGCGGACGACGTGATGCACGACCACCGAGACGTGCAGGACCAGGAAGGCGACCATCGCCCCGAAGTTGATCAGCGACGACAGCAGGGTGATGCCGTCGGTGCGGGTGGCCGTGTACAGGCCGAGGATCAGAGACACCGCCCCCGTGAGCAGGGTGGCGTTGATCGGGACGCTGCGTCGCACAGACACCTTCGCCAGAAAGCGGGGCAGCTGCCGGTCGCGAGCCATCGCGTACAGCAGCCGGCTGGTGGCGACCTGGGCCACCATCGAGTTCGGCAGCCCCCACGCGATCGCGGTCGCGACCGCGCACAACGTGGCCCGCCACTCCCCGCCGGCGGATCCGGCGGCGTCGTAGAAGGCGGTGCCGTTCGGGTCGCCCCCCTGCAGCAGGCCGGCAGAGTCGGGGACCAGCATGGCGGCCAGCCACGTCTGGGCGATGAACAACACCCCGGCGAGGACCAGAACAGCCGCCATCGCCCGGCCGATCTGCCGGGAACCGCCCCGGGTCTCCTCGGCAAGCATGGAGATCCCGTCGAAGCCCAGGAACGACAACACCGCCACCGACACCGCCCCGGCGATCAGCGACCAGGTGAAAGTCTGCGGGTTGTAGAAGGCCTCCCAGCTCAAGCGGCCCTTCCCAGCGACCAGCGCCGCCGCTGCCACGACGAGGAAGATCCCCAGGACGATCAGCTCGCCGACGAGCATCACCCGGGTAACCGCCGCCGTCAGCCGGATCCCCACCGAGTTGACCAGCGTGTTGACGGCGACGAACCCGACCAGCCACACCCAGACCGGCACCGCCGGCACGGTCGTGTGCATCGCCACCGACGCGACCAGGTACAGCAGCCCGGGCACCAACACGTAGTCCAGGAGGATCACCCAGCCGGCGAGGAAGCCGACCGCCGGGTGCATGCCACGGCCGGCGTAGTTGTAGACGCTGCCCGACATGGGGAATGCCTTGACCATCTGGGCGTAGGAGAACGCCGTGAACACCAGCGCGGCCACCCCGATCGCGTAGGCCAACGCCGCCATCCCGCCGGAGGCGGCGTACACGCTGCCGAAGATCGCCATCGGCGCGATCGGCACCATGTAGACCAGGCCATACGCCATCAGGTCTCGGAACCGCAGTTGCCGGCTCAGCTCCTGCTGATAGCCGTATCGCAGCAGCTCGTCAGGGTCGTACATGAAGGACCTTCCGGACGGATTGCAAGGGGAGGTGACCGGTTCCCACGCCAAGCCGCGCCCGTAGGAGTGACGAACAGCCCCGGCTGGCGTGTGGGCCACGACTACAGCCAATGGGGCGGACCTTGATGTCGGAAAGGGGCGAGCCGTAGATCGCGACAATCTGCCGACAGCATGTTGGCTGGCAGATAACCCCAGAGGTCTCGATGCCGTCGTGGGAAGCCACGCACGGATCAGCCGATCTGGCGTGGTCGAGGTCCGTGGGCAACGGATAGGAGCGGCAGTCGCAGGCGACGCATCGACGCACGGATGCGTAGTGTCGCGGGCATGAGTGAGGTTCTGCAGGTCTACACCGCAGCAGGTAGCCGGGAAGCCGCCCAGCGGCTGGCAGAGGGCGCTGTGAAAGCGCGGCTGGCGGCTGGTGGACAGATCGTCGGGCCGGTGGACTGCGTGTTCTGGCACGAAGGGAAGTTCGGTACAGGCCAGGAGTGGCAGGTGGTGCTCAGGTCCAGCAGCCGGCGGTATCCCGCACTGGAGAGCTACCTCAAAGAGCACCATGAGTGGGCCAACCCGGAGGTAACCGCAGTGCAGGTGGTCGCTGGTTCGGAGCCTTACCTGGCCTGGGTCCTCAGTATCACTGAGGCCACCGATTCGCAGGACAGGTGACGGCGCCTGGTGGTCTACGCCAGGATGTCCCCACTTGCGGACAGCGCCTCATGAGGTGCGATGCGACGGCGCACGGTGGCGATCCGAATGGCGGGACGCGGAGACGCGACACCACGGCAGAGGCGCCTGGACCGGTCCAGCAGGATCGCCGCCCGCTCGACCTCACCAGCATCGAGGTAGGCCTCAGCCAGCCAGGTGGAGTAAAGGGCCTTGTCCCGTGCATACGTGTCGTCGAATCGCTCAAGGGCGCCTTCCAGCTCAGGAATTGCCCTCAGTGGGCGCCGTAGCTCCGCCCAGACACGGCCGGTCATGATCTGAATCTCGTCGTGATCGACCCATGCCGCCCAGTCCGGAGCAACGTCGGTTCCGGATTGGGCGACTGAATCATGTGCGGCGTCGAGCGCGGCGATGGCCTGCCTTTCCTGACCGGCGACCGCGTAGGTGAACGCGAGTCGCTCCAGCAGCAGGGCTTGAACGGCGGGGCTGGCACCGGCGTTCATGGGAACACGGGACGCTTCCGCGGTGGCGATGTCGGGCTGGCCGAGGCTCGCCCGCAGGTAAGCCGACAACGCCATGGCGTTGGCCGCCAACTGCACGTCGTCTGCCTGCATCGCGATGGACCGGCTCATGGCGAACATAGTGTTCGCGTGGGCGTTCTCGCCTGCATCAAAGGCCGCCCAGCCGGCCAATTGGGCCTGCTCGGCGAGGAGTGACAGCAGGGCCTTGGCCGTCGACTGGCTGAACGACGTCGTGTTGAACATGGCCATCGTCGCTCGGAGTTCTGCCTCATAAAGCCGGAGCGTGTCGACGCCACCAAGGTAGTTGTCGAGCCGCCGCAGCCGCGCCGTGCGCCTCGCACGCTCCTCCACGTCCGCTACGCCGATGCGACGACCTGCCGCGGGGCATACCAAGGCCGCGCCGCCCGCCGCGAGCATCGCGGCGGCTTCGATGAACTCCCGGCGGTGCATCTCCTTGTTCTCCTCCACGAGCTCGGGCTGGATCTGGCTGGCTGGCGGTCCGCCAAAAAGCCCTGTGATGCCGAGCCTGTCCCTCCAGCGGCACGCCGGAGCACTTGCAGCTGATCGAACGCTGCGGTCAGCTGCCCACCGGTGCCGAGGACCTCGTCGCAACGCTCCCAGAACCGCCTCGGGGGCCGTTGACGGCCAACCTCCACGTTAGCGACGGTGCTACGTCCGTAGTGAAGTAGCGGCGCTAGAGAGTGCTGCGTGTAGCCGGCCAGAGTGCGGAGACGTGCGAGCTGGCGCCCGAGCTGCTGCCAGCGGTCGTCGAGGCCAATCGCGCCCTGCATGGCTTCCTCAGTCATCTCACCTGCACCCGACGAACTCGCTATCGATCGATCACGGCCTCCATCTCCTTGCCGATCTTATGTGTCGGGAGCTCTTAGCTCGGGGGCCGACAATGTCAACAAAATGTCATCGCTTGCTCCAACGGGCTTGTCGACACCTTCCCAGTTTCCCAAGGGCTCCGAGTCGCTCGCGTGATGGAGCGCGAGCATCCTCGATGTCTACGCCGCTGGGTGCCCGCGGCTTGCATCTTCCTGTCGCGATGTCGGCCGATTGTCGAAGGCGGCTGACAACCCTTACCGACATCAGCGGTGACGGCGTCCCCTTGAAGGCGTCACTACCCCGCCTCCTGCTGAGGCAGCGGGAATCTCACATCCAAACCAGCGGCGCGTCAGCGTCGGTACCGTCGCCAGAAGGGAAAGGCCATGACCTCGGAGAGCATGCCCGAGTGCACTGCGGTCGGCCAAAGGGCCGCCGAAATCCTCGACCGGATGAAGGAGCACCCGGCGTACGACCGGCTGCACAGCTCCTCGATGAAGTACTCCAGCTGCTGGGCCACGTTCACCGGCTACCCGGCCATCAGCCGTTGGTCCCTGGAGCGCGACGCTGGACCGCTACTCATGGAGGCCCTCCGGGTCTTGGCGCTCAAGGCCGCGGTGTTCAAGCTCTCCGGCGGCGACGAGCAGGCCGCCGAACTGCTCGTGCCGGCGCCGGTCGACGAGATGATCCACGCGGTGCTGGCCCAGTTCACGCTCATGTGCCGCATGCAGGCCGACCTGCAGGTCGTCTTCCCGCACGCCACCGAGCTCGAGGATTTCACCTACGCGCGCGGGTGCATCACCGACGCCTATTACGCCGCCGCCGGCTGGGGCGAGCAGCCGCTGCGGTACTGGCTCGACTCCGCCGAAGTTTCCCGCCGCCTGGCCGTGCTCAACGCGCACTACCAGCAGGCCGGGCTGGGGCACGATGGCCGCAGCCACGACTTCGACTTCGACGCGCCGACCCCCGGCCACCGCGGTGTCGGTCAACGGTTAGCAAGCTCTACCGACAGGACCCGGCGCATCGCGGCCACGACCTGCCGAGGGTCGAACCGTTCGCCAGCGAGCCGCTCCGCGCGGGCCACCGCGGTGAAAATGCCGTCCGGGTCAGCGTTACGCAACACCGCTACCAGCCAGCCTTCAAGGTCGACCAGCTCGGTGGGCAGCTCCAGAGCCGCAGCGGTCGGCGCCGGCCGCGCTGACTCCACCGGAAGAGGCTCGCCGGCGGAGGCGTAGCGGCCGGGAGGCAACCCGACCCGGTAGGGGTGCACGCACACCGCGGTGCCGGACGCGCGACGCGCCATCCGATGTCCTTGTTGTAGGCGAACTCGGGGCCGGGTCGGTCGATCACGTCGAACTGGCCCGGTCCCAGTTCCTGAGCCGGGCACACCGCGCAGGTCTGCTCACACCACTCCGACCGTGGACCTGTCACGGCGTCGATGCTACGACAACCGGGAGGTATCCGGGTATGACCGTCTTGTCCCGTCCCCGTCCTCTACTCGTCGACCGGGCATTGAGGGACGCCCAACGCTGGTGCATCGGCCACACGATCGACGACCGGCCCGCCCTCGCACACGCAGTCCGTGTCGCAGTCACCATCGGCGACCACGTCGCCGCCCCAGAACCAGCCCTGATCGCCGCAGCTCTTCTTCACGACGTGCCCGACTTTGCCCCGCCGAGGGAGAACCTGTACCGGACGCTGACCGAGGATTACGGCCCCGAAGTGCCCCGGATCATCGCCGCGCTGCACGTGGAGCATCAGGCGCTCGACCAGCCGAATCCGCCAATCATCGTCGCGGACGCCGCTGTCGTGCTCGCCTCAACAGCCGACAAGATCGTCGCCCTAACCTCGCTACTACGCCGCGCCCGCGCCAGCGGCGAAGTCACCGACTTTTTTACCGGGCGACCGATGCTGCTCGCCCTGCTCCCATACTTCCGGGCATACAGCTACGCCTGTCGCCCTCACACCCCTGCGAGCCTGTCAGCGGCCCTGGAAGGGGTGCTTCATCTGCTCGACCGGGCCACCTCGAACGTACGCCCGCAGGCGGCCCGATGAGCAGGACCCGGTGGAGTCGAGCCTCTGTCGACGTCCTCCGCGAGCGTTTGCTGCTTCAGACCGGCGCAACGATGCGAACCTCCGAAGTCATCCGGACATGGGAATTGTCAGGAGTCGAACGACTCCACCTGACCACCGACACCAGCGTGATCTTCAAGTTCGCGGTGAAGCCGTTCATGACCGAAGCGGACATCCTGATCAACCTCGCCGGACGCGGCATCCCAGTCGTCGCAGTACAAGCCTGGGCTATACGCGGCCACACGCTCGGCATGCTCACGGAAGACCTCGGCGTACCCGTGCGGACCGCGACCGAGAAGGACGCCGCAACCACGGCCGCACTGCTTCACGCCGCCCCCGTCCTCGGCCACCTCGACACCTTCGATGAGGAGGCACTGACGAGCTTGCCCGAACGAGGGCTGGCCGCGCTCGCCGCGTTGCAACGTCAGGGTCGCTTCCTCAACGCATGGGATATCAATCGAGCATTGCAGCGCCTCGCCCTGTGCGCGAAGGCCCTAGCAGCCGGCGCCGAGCGACCACCCTTCGGCGTATGCCACGGCGAGCTTCACCCGACATCGCTGCACGTCGGCACCAAGGGCACCCGGCTCATCGATCTCGCCAAAGCATTCAACGGCCCAGGCCTGCTGGATCTGGCCACCTGGTTCGGCACCCGTGCTCTTCCCCAACCCCAGCACCTGGACCGTCTCATCCATGCCTACATTCGCGCTGGCGGCCACGCAGGCGTGGCGAGTCGTCGCGGTGGGCTTCCCGCAGACCGGTGGGCACTGGGCTGGCACCGCATCTGGGCCGCCCACTGGTTCCTCAGCCAAGCCGCCGCCGGACACCATAGCCGCGCGACAGACGACGCGCACCACACGATCATCCGCCGGCAGGTCACCGCCGCCGTCACGCTCTTGACGTCGTTGTAATCCACTATGTGATAGACCAACGGCCCTATGAACGCGCAGGGGCAGCGTGAACGCCGACGATGAGGTGGTCAGCGCGTGGCGCGTCTGCACGAACATGACGAAGATTGGCGAACACTGGGTGCCCGCCCGGCGCTATGTCCCGCCCCGGGTTTGATGGAGACATCGAACACCCGAAGGATTCACTGTCATGGCGGCACCACGGAAGTACCCGGACGAGTTGCGTGAGCGCGCGACGCGGTTGGCGGTCGAGGCGAGGCGGGATCCGGCGTCGAGCGTCGGGGCGATCAGGCGGATCGCGGGGCAGCTCGGTGTGCATCCGGAGGCGTTGCGGACGTGGGTGAAGCAGGCCGAGATCGATGAGGGGGTCCGGGCGGGGACGACGTCGCCGGAGGCGGCCAGGCTCGCCGAGTTGGAGCGGGAGAACCGTGAGCTGCGGCGGGCGAACCAGATTCTGAAGTCCGCGGCGTCTTTCTCTGCGGCGGAGCTGGACCGTCCGTCGCGATGAAGGCCGGGTTCGTCGACTCCCAGCCGGAGGAGCACGGTGTCCAGCCGGTCCTGCAGGCGCTGCACGGCACGCCGGCACAGATCGCACCGTCGACCTACTACGCCGCCAAGACCCGCCCCGCCTCGGCCCGGACGATCCGCGACGGCGAGCTGATCGTCAAGATCGAGCAGGTGCACGAGGACAACTACGGTGTCTACGGCGCCCGGAAGGTGTGGCACGAGCTGAACCGCCAGGGTGTGGCCATCGCGAGGTGCACGGTCGAGCGGCTCATGCGTGAGTCCGGTCTGCGAGGGCTGCTGCGGGACAAGTCGCCGCGGACCACGCGGACCACGCCCGAGACCGCACGCCCGGGTGACCTCGTCGACCGTGACTTCACCGCGACCGGCCCGAACGAGTTGTGGGTCGCGGACCTGACCTACGTGCGCACGAGCGCGGGATGGGTGTACGCGGCGTTCATCCTGGACGTGTTCTCCCGCATGATCGTCGGCTGGCAGGTGGCCACCTCGCTCTACACGGACCTGGCCCTGGATGCGCTGCAGATGGCGATCTGGCGTCGGCGAGCCGCAGGCGCTGACCTGACCGGCCTGGTCCACCACTCCGACAGGGGAGTCCAATATCGTGCGATTCGCTACACCCAACGGCTGGCCGAGGCCGGCGCGTCGCGTCGGTCGGCTCGGTCGGCGACTCGTACGACAACGCGATGGCCGAGGCGTTCAACTCGCTGTTCAAGGCACCGGAGTCGATCACGACGGGTCGGGCGGGCGCGGCCCGAACTCGTGCGCAACAAGGGACCCTGGCGCGGGCTGGACGACCTGGAGGTCGCCACCGTCGAATACATCGACTGGTACAACAGCCGGCGCCTGCACGGCGAACTCGAGCACGTCCCGCCCGCCGAGTACGAGGCGTTACACGCGATGACCCACCCGGTCACCGCAACCCTGGAAACCAGATAATCCAGTCTCCATCAAACCCGGGGCTTGACAATCCACGGCCGGAACACCCGCCGCTGACCGGCCGGCCAGGACTTCTTCACCGCAGCGACCGTCCGGCGGGTGGTGCGTTCCCCGCCGGCGAAGCCCATCGCGGTGATCCGCCGGTGCACCACATCGGCGCGGACCCGGCCACCCGAGCAGGCCACCAACTCCTCAATCTTGTCCATGAACTCGTCGATCGGCCGAGCCCGCTGCAGCCGCTCCTCGGGGCTGCGCCCCTCGGCCCGCAAATTCACATACCGAGCCACAATGTGGTGATCACACCCCGCCAGCTCGGCCGCCGCACAGTAACTACCCGTGAGGTCGTATGCCTCCAAGATTTCCACGATCTCCCTGCCGCGTTTCACGCCGCCGACCCTCGCCGACCAGCGTCTCGTCATGATCAGCGGGGAGGTATCTGGCCGTCCACGGGGAGAACCCTGGCCACCAGCGGGGCGGTAAATGGCCGCATATGGGGATCTTTCACTGGCCGCCGACAGTGCCGCCCTTACCTTGGGGGACCTACACATTACGAGTCGGCGGCCGGTTGCTGCATCACCGCTTGGTCCTCGTGCCGCGTGTGGCGTCCGGGTCCGCGATCGTCCGTGTCAACGCCGGCGGAACTTTTCAGGCGGAGCCGACAGTCCGCTGCTGCTCGCTGGTTTGGCTGCTCGGTTGGCTGCTCGCGGTGTTGCCGGAGGGTCTCGCTGAAGCGATTTCACGGGCCATAGAGGCGAGTATCCAGTTGCCTGCGCTGTTCTCGAAGCACTCGGCGTGCCCGGTAGCGTCCCACCAACCCCGGCTCACGCGGCCAGATGTGACGCACTGGAGGCTCACGGTCTTCCCGACCCCAGACGACGCCGGCCGAGTCCATGAACTCGATGTGGCTACTGATCCACCCCAGCGGCGGGGCTGACTCGCCGTCCTCCCATGCCACTGGCGGGTCTAGCTTCCATTTCCCTTTCATGACACTCCCCGGATCAATGTCATTGACAGGATCGGAGAAGCAGTCATCCTCCCGGTCGCTCCGAGTCAGCGTCATCGAGAGCCCAAAGATCGGGCCGTCGCTGTAATTCTTGATCTCATAGGTGACTGAGGTCATGCCGGTCCTATGATTGCCCCCACCGAGTCCGAGCCGGACAAAGATCAGTCTTGCTTGACGTGCCTCAGTATCGCGCCGTTCGTCGCTCCGCGATCGCGCCTCGTGGCGCAGCAGGAGGGCCGCAGCCAGCACGGCGAGCGCACCGAAGACGGCGCCGCCGATCGTGCCCCATGCCTGTATCCAGTCGGTGACCTTGGGTGCTTCGGAGGTCAGTAAGGACGTCTTCACGAACAAGTACGGTAACGGCGATGGGCTACCCGAGGCGCGTCACGGATCAGACGAGATGCCTCAGCACGCCCAAGCCGCATCGTTGGGCAGCGCAGCACCCGGCGTCCGCAGGCTTGACCGAGCGGGGCTGTGGAAGGTCCTGTGCGCCTCCTCAGCGGCGACGATGACTGCGATGCCGGCCCATCACGAAGGAAATGGCCTCTTCGTCCCGAACGCGGGTACCCGGCATCGTTCGTTGTCGTCCGGTGTCGTCTTGCACCGCCAAGCAAGGCCCCTCTGCCGTCCCGTGTCGTCCCCTGCCGTCCGCCGCTGCTCGTCTCGCTGCCTTTGTGCTGCCTCTCCCGCTCCGCCCCGGACGTCCTGCGACTACTGTCGGTGGAGGTAGCGGCTGTCGTAGCTCTGCCGCCGATGGACCCCTTACGTCCAGGCTGGTCACTGAAAAGACGCCAGCCCTGACCTGGTCATGACCGATCGGCGCACCTGACCGCCGTGGAACAGTCCAGGACGACGGCCCGGACTATGTGCCCGCTTTCCGCCGTAGCTCGCGCTGCACGGTCGGCCAGGTTCGCTGCCAACGCCGCCTGCTTGCCCCGGATGGGGTCGCGGCGCCAGGTGCCGGGCTTGGCCCCGTGCGCCGGATCGAACCAGGCGACAAGGAAAATCCCCGTGGCACCGGTCCACTTGGCCAGGTACCGCTCCACCAGCTGGCTCTCCAGGGCGTCCTTGATCTCATCGTTCCAATTGCCCTTGACCTCAATCACCACCCGTAGGACCCGGTCGCTGTCCGCCGGGGCGAGAGCCTGCACGAGCAGGTCCACCCGCTGACCGATCCCGGATGTGCGCAAGCGAGTCACCTGTACCTCGCGGTTTACGACGATTCCGGGCACCGAACGCTCTATCTCAGCGTTGAGGTAGTCAGATATCTCGTCCTCGGTCTTTGGCGTACACGAGGGGCCGTGGTTCCAAAGAAAGGTCGCAGCAGGCGTCGCGCCTTGCAATCGCAGCTGCGTCTGGTCGATCCCTTCGAGCACGGCGTGTAGTAGATCCTCGTCGTTGCGCATCACGCGCCGGGCGCTGGACAGGACCTCGACGACCTCGGGCGGGAGTAGGGGCGACCAGTCGGCTCGACCGAGGGCGGCCCGGGCCTGGGCGGTGAGTCGCTTGAGTCCGGGGTTATCGGGGCGGCTGTCGGCGAGGCGGCGCAGGCAGACCACCGCGGCGATGGTTCCCCGCTCAGCGAGTGCGGGCAGCAGCCGGTCGCGGAAGTTGCCTATGGTTTCCCGGCGGCCAACCCAGTGCGCCCCGTACACGACCGGGTCCTCATCGGGTGGGAACCGCCGCTGCGTCAGCTCCCATAGCTCCACCACGTCGGCCTCATTCAGAGTGGTGGCCTGGAACTCGCGGCCATCCGCCAGCTCACCGACGACGTATTCGGCCAGCGCGGAATCGGACATGAGCGGCTCGCGGACCAGCGCCCAGCCCGCGGAGCCGGTTCGCGCAACGGTGATCACCGCGAGCCTCCGCAGCAGTTCCGTCCGGTTCGCTACCGCCGTGCGCACCATGGCTAGCGCTGCCTGCTCATCAAGGCCGAGCAGCCGCTCGAAGGCTGCGCCGCCATCAACCGTCTCATCATCGATGAGTCGCACCAGCCAGGGGACCATCGCTGGGGTCAGAACCGGGGCGATATCTCGCAGCGTGAACTCGCTATGCTCCGGCTGGCCGCGCATCTCCTTCTCGGCAGCGGCGAGCATGGCATCCGCTGCCTTCTCGGAGACCCAACGCAGCGCCCGGATGACCGCTGAATCGTTCGAGGATCCGAAGAGGCTTTGGACAATGGCCGGGGCCAGGAACCGCCACCGGTCCTGCTCCAAGTCGGGAACGATGTCGTACTGGGCAAGCAGTACTAGCGCCCGCACGACGGCGACCACGCTCGGGCGGTACTTGTCCACGCCTAGCAGGTCTTCGCCGTTGTCGGTCGCCACCGGCAGGTAGCGCTGGGCGGCCGACACCGCGAGCTGCCACTGATCCTCGTTGAGCAGCGCCCAGCCCGGCAGACTGGTGATCCTCGGATTCAGCGAATCGTGGGGGAGCCGGTTACCGGCCCTAAACTCGACATATCGAGAGAAGGCGGGGAAAGCCTCCGACGCGTCGAGCGTCAGGCTCTCGACCAGCCGGTGCCTAATCTCGTCCGCTATCGGGAGTGACACCCGTTCAACATTGCTACGGCGTCTCGGCGCCGGGGGCTGCAGCAGAGATTGCACAGTCTGCCGGTACAGCGGCGACGCCTCGGGCACCGCCCGGAGCGCGGCCTGATGGTCCGGGCGGGTCCGGTCGTAGGCCAGCGATAGCCACGGCGACCATCGCTGTGCCTCTTCGTCAGTTGCGGCGGCCGAGGCCCGATCGAGCAGCCAGACGAGCTCTCCGGGCCCCACGAGACCGCTGTCCTGGAGGTCCCAGGCCAGCTCGGTATCCGTCAGCTCATGCCTCAGGGCTAGCAGCAGTTCCCGGCGGACCTGGTCGGGGAGCTCCGGCAAGGTGGATCTTCGCTCGCGGAACAACTCATTCCGGGTCTCGAGCCGGATGCGGATCAGCCGCACAACCTCGGTCCGAACGGCGACGCTGTCGAGCCGGCGCAGCCCGGCGAGCAGAACCGCGTCACACAGCTTCTCGGCCGGACCAGCCAATGGATTCGCCGAGGACTCCAGGTCGGCCACCCAGGCGAGGGCATCGCGGGCCTCGTCGACAGACAGCGCAGATGCCCCGAACCTACTGGGCAGCTCCATTGTCAGCAGCGACCGATAGCTGCCGAAGAAGTCGGGATTTTCGGGCGGCCTCAGCCGAGAGAGCAGGGCCGTCGGAGACAGACCGCCGTGCAGCAGCGCGCGCAGGCCGACGCCGAACAGTTGGTCCTCCCGGTCGGCAGGTGCCGTTTCAGGGTCGGCCAGCACGGCAAGTGGGCGGGTCGTCGCCGCGTCGGCCAGGTCGAGAGCGGCCCGGCCGGCACCCGTCCGGGTCGGCACCGACCGACGATCATCGAGGGCCAACTCGACCAACGTGCCGGCGAGGCTGGTCAGCCGGTTGCTCACCGCGATGCCGATCGCAAGGTACTCGACGTCCGCATTGGCTGCGGGGTCGATGAGCACATCGCGCAGCCGATCGACGACGCCGTCGTACGCCAGCCCGTCGAGTCTCGTGCCGAAGAAGAAGTTCGGCAACTCGAACCGCTGGGCGAGCTCCAGCAGTCGCTCGACCAGGTTCCGTCGGTAGACCGGATCGGTCAGCTCGACGCTGCTGCGCAGGAAGGAGACCGGGTCGTCATCTAACAGCCCGGCGAAGCGGGACGGATCCAACGCGATTAGCCAGGCGGCCACCGCTTGCACCTGTGGCGCCAGGCGACCACCCCGCCCGCGCAGGAGGGCATCCAATTGCACCGGCGACAGGCCCAAGCCGACCAAGTAACGCGCCGCGAGGAACTCCACGATCGTCTGGTGCATGAACCGCAGCCGATCCTCGCCCGCGCTCTCGAAAAGAGCCGTTCTGAGGACTTCGGAGTATCCCGGCTCCTCGCAGTCCTCGGCGGTGAGGCAGTCCGATGCAGGCTCGGCGGAGAGCGCGAACGACGCCCTTGCGGTGAACAGGCTGAGCACGGCGAGCCGGCCAGCAGCATCCACCAGCCCCGGCACATCCGACTCTGCCAACGGCCGACGCCGCAGCGGATTGGGCTCCGTCACCAGGCGGCGACAGGTACGTTCAAACAGGTCTCGTTGGGTGCCCGGTATCGCCAGGTCGCCCGACAGGTATTGGTCGACCAGGAGTTCGAGCGTCTTTGGACTGGCGGCGAGCGCCATTGCGTTGGCTTTTCGGAGGGCTCCGATGAAGGCGGCTTCGTCGACACCGGCCGAGCGCGCGTATGCGGCGACGTCATCCTCGGCCAACGGTGCCAGATCGAAGATCGCGACGTCGGAGAACGACTGCCGTAGGACACGCTCGACGCCCGGCAGCCAGGCGGCGGTCCTGCAAGCGAGCGCAAGCCGCGCACCCGAAGGCAGATCGGCCGCCACCTCCTCGATCAGTCCGGCCAGCGCCGTCGTGGTCAGCGAGCACTCGTCAAGGCTGTCGAGCGCAAGCAGTGCACCCGGGCCGCCCACGATCCGGTTAACCGCCCGACTGATCCTGCCGACCAGCCGGTCCTCACTGTCGGAACTGCCGAGCGAGACCAACGCCGCCCCATCACCTAGGGAACGGACGAGGTTCTCCAGCTCCGTCGACTTTCCCGCACCCGGCGGGGCGAGGAACACGCTGCAACGGTGGGCGCAGCCTCCGCCATCGGGACAAGACCGGCGATACCAGCATGGCCTTGAGCCAACGCGGACCCGGCCTCATACGTGCTGGTGGTGCTGTTCGTGTCACGCCAGTAGCGGGGCAACAGCGCACGACCGGACCGAATCACCGTCGCAGTCTAGAAGGGAAACCCGCCAGGGGACGACCTCTGCGTTCCGAGGCCGACCGGGTTCACCTGACGGGGTTGGAAGCCTGTCCCGCCAGCCCTGGCCCGGCTGACCTCTCGCTTACAAGGCGCTTCCGACACGGGTCGTAGCGTCCGCCGTCGGTCGCCACAGCCTGCTCGTCGCCGCCGTACTTGCGCGTCCGTCTCTCGCCGTCCGCGACTGTTGATGTCAGCTGTAGATGTCCGACCGCTGGACCTGGCCCTCCTCGACGACGCGCGGAACTCCCGCACCGGTCCCGCTACGGTGATTCCGTGGCACGTTTCAGCATGATGGCTCGGTCGGATAGTCCTACCGAAGTTGCTGAGGCCGAGGCGTGGGTCGAGCGCCACCGCTACGCCGTGACCTCGATATCGGAGGGCGGCTGCGGTTGCTGTGTCCGCTCGTGGCGGATCGATGGCCCCGACACCTGGCAGACACCATCCCGCAGACGTTGACCGTGGACGACCCGGACTGGGAGCGGGACTGAAGCGCCGAATGTCAGACGTTGAAGCGGAACCTAGAGCCGCTGTCCGTCAACCAGCGGGAATACCGCTCGACACCTGCTGACGAGGTTGCCGTAGCTGAGCGCTGGTTGACGACGTTTGACGACCTCTTGTGCCCCCTGTGCCCCACACTGCCAGGAGCAGGCAGAGGGCGGTCGGCGTGGCGCGGCGCTGCTCAACGGTTCCGCCGACGTAGGGGATTGTCCGTCCGGGTGCACCGCCTTGGCTACTCGCGTGGCTACTCAAAGCGCCGGCCCGCTGGTTTCCGACCCCCGTCGGGGGACGCGGTGGCGGCCCATCGTCTACTGCCATGGGCTGTCAGCCTGTACCGCTCAGCTCGGCCAGCGCCCCGTCTGCTGCCGTCGCGTGTCGCCCGAGAGCGACGCGTTCGATGCTTCCTCGCTGCTTCGCGATTGTTCAGCGAGTAGGCATACCTACCCGGCCTGGACCTATCGATTGCCGGCGAGGCGGTAGCTGACGGCTGGGTGAGCAGGTCACAAACCCTGATCGGCCGGGCTGAAGCTCCAGCCGTTGGGTGCGTTGCTGTACTTCTGTGCTGTTCGGCAACCAGGTCGGGACGAGGCTCCGACCCCGGCTGGGGGAGCCTGGTCGCGGTCGGCCACGAAGCGGGCACGCCGCCGACCCCTGCCTTACACAGATCAGATCAAAGGTCGGACGCCACGCGGCACAACCCGCGAAAGCTTCTAACTTACGTGAGAGTGATCTAGCCTAGGCGGAACGTAGTCATCGACGGGGCTGTGGATGGTGTTCCTTGGCTGAGGTAGGCGATATTCCCACGCCGCTCGCCACGGGGCCTGCCGGTCTGACGCACGAGCCTGCTGCGTTACACATGCCCACCCAGCGCATCGAGCCGGTCGACGCTCGAACCTTCACCACGCTGCTTGAGCAACTACAGATGGCTTACGTTGCGGCGGTCGCCGCTACAGCGGGATGCACGATGGAGCCTGTCGACCGTGACGTCTGGGGCTTTGATGCCTGGTTGATTCGCCCTCCGTTACAAATCGGGGTCGGCGAGGAGGTTCCGCTAGCTGTCCAACTCAAGAACACGACCACACTCAAGCCTGACCCGAACAGCGGTACCTTCAGCTACCAGTTCAAGCAACGCAAGTACTTCGATGCACTGGCCTTCCCCCGCCGAGGCGTGCAGGGTGTCTGCCTCGTGATGGCCTCACCACCGCGTCAGGCGAGCTGGACTACCCCAAGCCATGAGTTCCTGAGGCTTGAGCACTGCTGCTACTGGGTCAACCTGAAGGGCATCAGGTTGACGCGAGCATTAAGTCGCCAAGCGTGAAGATTCGGACAGCGAACGTCTTCAACGCGGAAGTGCTCGGCGGTATGATGGATAAACTCGAAAGAGGGGAGGACCTGTGACAAACCCCGGCACTCTCCCCTCACCTGAGCGAATCGACCCAGACCGGTTCACACTGCTACTTGAAGAAGCTGGCTGGAAACTTGTTGGAGCCCGTCGCGGGCAATATAAGCGCTTCGCTCCACCGGGCTTAAATGATCCCAGCGGTTTTCGAGGTTCTCTGATTATCCCGCTTGATCGCGGCGCTCCAGAGTTCCCCCAGATGATGTCCGCAGCAGTCCGGGAAGTAAGCAATACCGATGCTGGCGACCTATGGCGACGGGTCATCCAACCGAGAATAATCGTGGATACAGCGGACCAGTTCCAGTTCCGTAAGGAGACTGACGCTCCCCCCGGAACAATCCCATGGAAGCAGGGAGAGGAACTATTTGGTGCTGCCCGACTGGCTCTAGTTGCAGGAGCGAAGTCGTACGTAGAAAGATTACGTCGGTACAGTAACCGGTTCGGCCAGTTCTCCAACAGGTTCCTAGACTCCATCCTGATGGGGCAAACAGGAGTTGGCAGCTACATCGTGACGGCTTATGCGCCAACAGATGCCGCCATCCCTATCACGTCGGGCTCGAGCACGTCCGGCAGGATAGCCCAAGGCAGGGACATCACTCTGCACTTCGCTTCCGCGCTAGAAGCAACTGCTGAAGCCGTAGAGCACTACCGAAGCACCTCATCACTAAGCGGCTTCGATGCTGGCGTCGGTAGAGGAGTATCTTTCGAGCTGTCTTCAGCGCTCGAGAGCCTAGCACGCGATGGAGACGGCGGGAACATCACAATCACATGGGATTCAGGTGCCGATCTCTTCGGCGAAATCGCCGATAGTCATTTCGTCTTTACTCGCGAAGACGGCCAGGCGCTCGCGCGGGCGGCAACCCACCTAGCCGCGGAGAGCGAACCAACGGTGCGGCAAACAGTAATTGGCCGAGTCCATCTCCTAACGAAGAAGCATCTTGGCGGCCCTGGCGTCTTCGGGCTAGACAGCATCTCGGGCGCGGTTCGGAAGGTCCGAGTTCGATTGCGCGACGCTGAGAATTACCATCGCGCTGTTAACGCCCACGATGGGGATCTCATTCTCGCCGTTAGTGGAGAACTTGAGCGCGATGGCAACATGTACTGGCTCTTGAATGCTGAGATTCTTTCCGAGGTAGCTCATGTTGACGAGTTGGGCGAGAGACTCTCCAGCGCCAGCCAGCTGACCGACCAAGCGTTCACCGAAGAGTTGTTCGGCGAGTCTTCCTGATTTGCTACTGGCCGGAGGTCGCCAGTAGGCCGGGGCCTGGCGGGTGCCACCTTGATGTTCTCGGAGGTGAATTCTGACCGGTGACATGCAGATCGCGGAGCCACCGAGCTGGCCGACGAATCGGGGATGAGGACAGCAACCGTCGGTCTGCCGGTGAGTCAGACCAACCCGGCGACCCACCCCACCATCCTCACTGTATGCCGTCGACCCGCCCACCGGGGAGCCGGCCGCCGCCCGGCTCGCCACGTCAAGCGGACCTTGACGGCTCGTACGGACGATGGCGGGCCGGGCGGTGGTCTGCTCGGCTCGTCCGGGTCGATGGCAGGCGGGATGGCCTACCGCAACCACCCACGAACCGCGACCCGCCGACGGAGCCCCGGCCATCCTGGAGCCGGAGCGCCCCCGCCGGAGGCAGCAGTAACCGCAACCCCGCGACCGCCGCCAGCTCGCCGACGCAGCCGGCGTGCCCTCCCCTACGCCGCGCGGGCTCGTGGCCGCGGCAAGCTGCTCCGCCGGTAGAACCTTTCCGCTGCACAGACTGCGGCCCCCTTGCCTTCGGGCGAGGGGGCCGCTTTCGTGCTGTCCGGGTCACGCCGGTTCGTGGAACACCTCGCCGCCAAGCACCGCAGCGACCTGCTGGCAGGACGGCTGGTCCGGGCATCCCACCGTCCAGTTGCGTCCCAGCACCAGGTTGACGTCCGACACGCCTTCGAGCAGCTCCGCCATGGTGTTCGGCTGCTGCCGGGCCTGCGCCGGCGACTTGTAGATGCCGACGGTGTACTCCTCGCCGCCTACGTAGCAGTTGCCGCGGGCGAGGGCCCCTCTCGGCTGCGCGATGGCCGAGTAGCCGGTGCAGGTGATGCCGCCCTTGCCGAGGGCTTCGACCAGGACCAGCGGGCTGTCGTAGGAACCGCCGTCCGCTGGGGGCCGGGGGGCGCTGGGCGTGGGGGAGGCGGTCGTGGGAACGTGCGCCGCGCTGGACGGGGCGGCGCTGGTGTTCGAAGTGGTGGGTGCGGCGGCGGGCTCAGCGTCGTCGGAGCAGCCGGCCAGAGTGGCGGTGGCCAGGAGCAGGGCGGCGGCGAGGTGGAGGGTGCGGGTCATGGGCGGCACCGTACCGACCTGCGGCAACGCGTGCTGCCCGCCGATCGGTCAGGCGTCCGCGCCCTGCCGGGGAGGTGATCCGCGGTAGGATGGTCGGCGCGGTGCTGCCGGTGACGTCCCGGTCAGGCACCGCCAACGTGCAGCGCCCCCGCTCGGCTCCGGCCAGGCGGGGGCGCTTCCTGCTGTCAGGGCTACTTCACCGCCCACCGTGGCGGTACCGGCTCGCTGTCGGCCGCGTACTCCACGAAGACCGGCCGCTTCCTCGCCGGCACCGGGAAGGTGATCCAGCCGCGCACGCACCGGCCCGGCGCGAGCGCCTTTTCACCCCACGGGTACTCCGGCTTCGGGAACGAGTCGTAGCCGGTGCTCGACGCTTCGATCTGGGTGTCATCGGCGTACGTCAGCGCCCACGACGAGTTGCTGACGACGATCTGGTTCTCGATGTAGCCCTTGTTTACGCACACCTTGATGTCGGCGGCACCCCACTCGAAGTTGGGCTGCTCGTCGGGGCGGGGCGCTGATCGGGCGACGGGCTGCTTATAGGCGAAGACGGTCGAGACGACCGCTCCGTCGGGCGACGGGCGGCTCTTGCCGAGGGCTAGCGGGGTGTCGCCGGCGGCGGTGGGGCTCGGCGACGTCGTGGCCACCGCGGTGGCGGTGGGTGCCGCGCTGGTGGCCGCTGCCGGCGTGGGTGACGGGGCGGCGGCGGGCTCTTCGTCGCTGGCGCAGCCGGCGAGCCCGGTGGCAGCCAGGAGCAGGGCGGCGGCGAGGTGAAGGGTGCGGGTCATGGGCGGCAACGTACCGGCCAGCAGCAACGCTGCGCGGCAGCGGGGGCGCTACTCGCTGTACGCAGTCAGGTCGGCCGCCGAATCATCTCACTCGCCACCGGAGTTGTCCGGCTGGCATCCACTCGGCAGCGGAAGCGGCGTGCGCCGACGCGACCCTGGCGGCGTTCCTCGTCATCGGCGGGGTGGGCTGGACGGTGGTGTGGTCCGTCGGTCAGGCGGAGCAACGGGTGCGGGACAACGTCGCCGGCGACATGCGGGCGATGGCCAGCCGGCTGGCGGAGCTGACCAGCCAGGTGCAGGCCCTCACCGCCGCCGTCTAGGAGCTGAACCGGCCGTGGCCGCCCCGGCAGTCGGCGGCGTGCCGGGCGGCGGGGCACATGTACGTGTCCCAGACGCTGGGTGTCACCTGCCGAGATTGGGAGCAACAGCCCTTGAGGGGCAGTGCAAAGTCACGTGCCCGGACACAGGCTCCGGCGGCACAATCACCCCGTGTTCGACTTCGGTATCTCCGGCTACCGGCCGCAGTGGGTGCAAGCCCGTAGTGCGATCGCCGCGGCACACGGTCGCCGCTTGGCTGCCCTAGCCGGTCAGACCCTGCATCACGTCTGGCTGGTCTGGGACCTCGACGCTGACGAGTGGTTCCCCGACTGTCCAGTGGTCCTCGCCTTCGACGACGATCAGGTCGAGGTCAACCATCAGAAGACCGACGATCTCTCTGTCACCTTCAGCAGTATCGACCTTGCTCAGCCGGTTGTCTGGCCAACCTCCGATGGCTTCTCGCTTGCCTGGCGTGCCGATCCCCTACCAGAGCTGGCTGCGCTTCACGGGCAGCAGCTCGACCACGCCGAACTACTGGAGTGGATCGGCGGCACGATGGCAGACGGCAGTGTCGCTGTCGGCTTCACCTTCACCGAGGGACAGCTGACGGTCTACAACGCCCTGGACGAGAACGGTCTGGAGTTCGACCCGCCCAGTCAGGAGTGGCGCCAACACGCGCTCGATGGCTAAGACGCCGGCGTGACTGGCTGTTGACGCGTTTCGCCGCACGGGCCGGCAGCCTGTCGCGTTCCCGCCGCCTGACCGAGCGGAACTGGTGGTAGCGCTCGGAACGTGCTCGGTGAGTCATGGGCAGGCCTGGGTAGCTCTGGTCATTGTCGGGCAGCGGTGGGTACCAGGCGTTGCCAGGCGATGATCAGATGCTCGGTGTGTGCTCCACCGGTCGGAGCAACGGCGGCTGCCAGCTGTGAGCACGGGCGGGCACTCCTGGGCACTCGTGGCTATCCGCTGGCAGGTACGCTGGGCCATCGCGCCCTCGTAGCTCAGGGGATAGAGCATCGGTTTCCTAATCCATGGGTCGGGGGTTCGAATCCCCTCCGGCGTTGCCGTCGGTAGCTCAGTCGGCAGAGCAATGGTCTTCCGCCGTCGATCCTCGATCTCGGCATGCGGCGTGACCGTAGCCGCGGACGCGGCCGCGCGGAGGTGCTCCGCAGGGCTGCGCCGGCCCCGCACCGGGGCAGCAACCGCTTCCCGCGCATCGGGCACGCGGACGGGCCGCGACGGTGGCGGGCCGGCCACCCTCCCGCCGCGACACCCGTCAGACGACGCAGAACTCGTTGCCCTCGGGGTCGGCCAGGACCACGGCGTAGTAGTCCATCGCCGGCTCGTCCATCGTCCGCAGGATCGTGGCGCCCGCCGGGACGGCCCGGTCGACCACCGCGTCGACCCGCTCGGTGCGCAGCTTCAGGTCGACCGTGCGGCCGCCGCCGACCTTGAGATCGAGGTGGACCCGGTTCTTGGTCACCTTGGGCTCGGGCATCCGCTGGAACCAGATGCGTGGCCCCCGGCCGGTCGGATCGACGACCGACTCCGGGGTGTCACCGGCGCCCTCGGGCAGTTCCTCCGCCGGCACGCCCGTCGCCGCCCAGAAGTCCCGCCAGGTGCGGTGGCCGCCCGGCGGTGGCTCCGGCACGTAGCCCAGCGCCTCGGCCCAGAACGCCACCATCCGGCGGGGGTCGGCGCAGTCGATCGTCACCTGCAGTGTCATCTCCACCGCGGGAGCATCGCAGCCGGGTACGACAGGTGCCGCCGTGGCGGGCGGGTCGGCTCACCCCCCCGCCACCGGACCCGGTCGAGCACCCGAGGAAGTGGCTTTCGTCACTCGGCCACCCGGACCGCGCCCGCGTCCCCCAGCCGCTGTCGCGACACCCGGTCGCCCGCTCGCCGGGGACCCGGGCCGGCGGTTAGCCTGGGGCCCTGCTCCGGTCCGGGGGTCATTTCCCCTGCTCGGCGGTGGCATCAGGGTCGGGCGATCGAGGGGGCGTGGATGCCGGAGCGGGGCGGCTGGCGGTTGGCGGCGACCGGCCCGGCGGTGCGCTGTCTGACCTCGGGCGCCGCGCTCCGACCGGACGCACGACCCTCGTCCCGGGCACCGAGGTTCGGCGGACCCGGCGACGGGGTACGGGCACGGCGATGAGGTGTACTCGAACGTGACCAGCCCCACCGAGGAGCTGTTCGGCGGCGGCAGCGCCACCGGGCGGCTGATGGCCCGGCTCGACTGGGCGGCCACCCCGCTCGGCCCCGTCCAGTCCTGGCCGCAGAGCCTGCGCGCCGCCGTGCGGATCGTCCTGTCCTCCCGGTACCCGATGCTGCTGCTCTGGGGCGAACAGTTCACCCAGCTGTACAACGACGCCTACTCGGCCCTGATCGGCGACAAGCATCCGGGGGCGCTCGGGGACGACGTCCGGACCACGCTGGCCGAGGGCTGGGACGTGCTCGCGCCGCTGATCCACGATGCGATGGCGACGGGCGTGGCCAGCTGGGTGCCCGCCCTCCAGCTGCTCCTCGACCGGTCCGGCTACCGGGAGGAGGCCTACTTCAGCGTCTCCCACGCCCCGGCCCGCGACGACGACGGCCGTACCGTCGGCGTGTTCACGGTGTGCAGCGAGGTCACCGAGCAGGTGGTCGGGGAACGGCGGCTGGGACTGCTGCGGGACCTCTCGGTGCGCGGCGACGGGCGCACGGTGGACGTCGCCAGCACCTGCGCCCGGCTGGTCGAGGCGATCGGCGGGCACCGGCTGGACGTACCGTTCGCCGCGATCTACCTGCGGGAGGGTACGGAACTGCGCCGGGTGGCCTGCACCGGTGACGGTCCGGTGGCGGCGGTGCTGCCCGACGTCGTGGTCGACGGCGACCCGGCCTGGGGGCTGTGGGCCGCCGGCGGGGGAGCGACCACCGAGGTCCACGGGGTCGCCCAGCGGATGATGCTGCCGGCCGGGGCGTTCGACGAGCCGACGGCCACCGCCGTGGCGCTGCCGCTGCCCTCCGCGGAGGCCGATCAGCCCCTCGGGGTGCTGGTGGCCGGGGTCAGCCCCAGCCGCGCCCTGGACGAGGCGTACCGGTCGTTCTTCCACCTGCTGGCGCAGCAGGTGGCCGTCGCGGTGCGCAACGCCCGGGCGTACGAGGAGGAACGTCGCCGGGCCGAGGCCCTGGCCGAACTCGATCGCGTCAAGACCAGCTTCTTCACCAACGTCAGCCACGAGTTCCGTACCCCGCTGACGCTGATGCTCGGCCCGCTGACCGACGCCCTCGCCGACGAGCGGCACCCGCTGCCACCGGAACAGCGGGAACGGGTGGACACCGCCCGGCGCAACGCCACCCGGCTGCTCACCCTCGTCAACAGCCTGCTGACCTTCTCCAGCCTGGAGGCCGGGCGCGCCCGCAGCCGGGCGCGACAGGTGGACCTGCCGGAGCTGACCGCCGAGCTGGCCGGCGTGTTCCGCTCGGCGGTGGAACGCGCCGGGCTGCGCTTGGAGGTGGACTGCCCGCCGCTGCCCCGGCCGGTGACGCTCGACCCGGCCAACTGGGAGCGCATCGTCACCAACCTGCTGTCCAACGCGCTGAAGCACACGTTCGTGGGGCGGATCAGCGTCGGGCTGCACGCCCACCCCACGGAGCTGCGGCTGACCGTCGCCGACACCGGCATCGGCATCGCCGAGGAGGAGATGCCCCGGCTCTTCGAGCGCTTCCACCGGCTGGACGGGGCCCGCTCCCGCAGCCACGAGGGCACCGGCATCGGGCTGGCCCTGGTCGGCGAGCTGGCCCGGCTCGAGGGCGGCGACGTACGGGTGGACAGCCAGGTCGGGCGCGGCAGCACCTTCACCGTCGCGCTGCCCTGGTCGGCGCTGCGCCGCGGCACGGACGACACCGTGGCGGCGAGCGACCTCGGTGACACGGCCCGCGCCGTGGCGCAGGAGGCGAGCGGTTGGCTGGTCGACCCCGTCTCGCCCGAGCCGGGCGAGGAAGGGTCGCCCGGGACGCTGCCCGACGCCGGGCGGGGCGTGCGGATCCTGGTGGCCGACGACAACGCCGACATGCGCGCGTACCTGGCCCGGTTGCTGACCGCGCAGGGCTGGCGGGTGGACACGATCGGCGACGGTCGGCAGGCCCTCGACGCGATCCGGCGGGACCCGCCGGACCTGGTGCTGACCGACGTGATGATGCCCGAGGTCGACGGCTTCGCCCTGGTGCGCACCCTGCGGGGACAGCCGGACACCCGGGCGCTGCCGGTGGTGGTGCTCTCCGCCCGCGCCGGCGCGGACGCCGCCGTCGAGGGTCTCGACCTCGGTGCCGACGACTACGTGGTCAAGCCCTTCACCGCGGCCGACCTGGTCGCCCGGGTACGGGCCGCCCTCGAGGGTGCGCGACGGCGCCTGCGGGCACCGGACGCCGAGGACGAGCGTCCGGAACCGTCGCGGTCGACCCGTCCCAGCAGTGCGGCTCGGAGCCCTGCTCCGCCCGCTACCGGGCCCGCCGAGGCGGCCCCCGCCGGGACGGCCCCGGACTCTCGTGCGGTCGTCCGACCGGTACCGCCGAAGGCGCCTCCGCCGAGGTCGGCCGCGGACCCCGCAGCCAGGACCGTCCGTTC
>NZ_JAEVHN010000001.1:0-65132 GCF_016803375.1 Micromonospora sp. 4G55 | reverse complement strand
GGCGGGACCTACTGACAGCCGTTCCCGCCCGGTGGGCCGTCACGCTGTGGCGCTCTGCGCCGGTGGCAACTCCGGGCTGGCGCGTCGGCGCCAGCCCGGAGCAGCGTTCGGGTTACCGCAGGGCCAGCACGGCCAGGTAGCCGAGGTGGTCCGAGGCCCACCGGCCGTCGGGGGTCTGCCGCTCGTTGCCGAAGATGAGGGCCGAGACGGGTACGACCGCCCCCCGGAACAGGACCATGTCGATGCGGTGCTCGACGGCGTCGGCGGGCTGGTTCAGGTCGTCGCCCAGACCCGCGGTGTAGCCGGGTTCATCCGGATGCAGGATCTCCCACGTGTCCCGCATCCCGCCGGCCACCAGCGCCGCGTAGGCGAGCCGGTTCTCGGCGACGGGCAGGTCGGGGCCCGTGTTGAGGTCACCGGCGAGGATGACGTCACCCGGCGCGGTGGCCAGCGGGCCGGCCAGCAGTTCGCGCGCCTGCAGCACCCGGACGCCGGGGTGGAAGGCCTCCAGGTGGGTGTTCACGAACCGGAACGGGCGTTGCCCGTGCACCACGTCCACCGCGGTCCAACCGCGGGTGCTGGTCACGGTCCCGTTCGTTGCGGCGAGCGTGAAGGTGAGGTTGTTGGCGAAGGTGCCGGACGAGGAGTCGGTCACCTTCACCCGGCCGCCGTGGCGTACCAGGATGACGTCGCGCATCGTGAGCCGTACGTCAAGGAAGTGCGGCGCGCCCGCGGGCGCCTCCAGATCGGCCTCGGCCTGTACGACCGCGACGTCGTAGGGGTGACCGGAACGGCTCAGCTCGCCCATGAGCAGCGCCAGGTAGTCGTACCGGATTTCGGTGGCTGGTGCGGGGTCACCGAACGTGCCGGTGCGCCACAGGGCGACCTCCTGCAGGCCGACCAGGTCCGGCTTGTTCTCGGTGATCTCCCGAGCGAGCAGCTTCGCCCGGGCCGGAAAGTTGACCTGGCCGACGTGGCTGAACAGCGCGGAGTTCGCGGCCAGGAATGCGCCCGGTGTCGCGCGCCGATGGACGGCGTCAGATCGCCACCCAGATACAGGTTCCGGGTCATCACGGTGACTTTGGACTGTCCCTGGGCATGAACGGGCGCGCCGAAAATGCCGAGGCTGACCAGTGCGATGGCGGCGGCGAGGGTGACTCTCGCCGCTCGCCAGCGGGAGGTGGTGGGTGTCGGAAGCATCCTCTTCGATCCTCTCTCCCGGCGACTACGCCGGCGTCGGATGTGAGATCGATCCGGTGGTGCGGATGGGGACGCGGAGGGCGGCGTCGCGACCTGTCGGCGGGGCGCGGCCCGAGGCGGTGCGTGCACGGTATCGCCGCGCGGCGGGCGGGGATAGCCGTGGATATCGGCGGTTCGGTCCCACCCGCTGGCCGGTATGGACACACCCTTCCGGGCTGAGAGGCGATCGGCTGGCGGGGGACGGACGGGAGGGCTTCGGGCTGGCATGCCCGGTGGGTCATCCGAGGAAATGAGCGGCGGCGCACGGCGTACGACCGGGCGGGCCATGCGCCGACCACGGCGGCACCCGACGCCCGGCTATGTCAGAGCGCGGCGGTGGCGCTGGTCGACGCCCGGCATGGCGGCGGGTGTCGGAGCGGAGCCCGGCGCGGTCGGGTGCCCGCCTGCGCCGGAGGGACCGCCCGGCTCATCAGTCGGGCAGGCAGGTCCCGTCTGGCAGGAGGCCGATGATCTCCTCGCCGCCCGCACCGCCCGGCACCTGCTCGAGGTAGCCGACGACGCAGACGTCATCGAGGCGAGCCGCGTAGAGCAGCGCGCCCACCTGACCTGGATCGCCCGGACGGGCCAGCCGTGCCGTGCTCGCAGAGGTCTCCGTCCGGCTCAGCCACAGCCGAGCCGCGTCGACATCGTCCTGCGTCGGTTCGCGTGACGCCGGCCGACGGGCACATTCCGGCTGACTGCCGGTCATGCACCAGCCGGCGTGCGACGCGGCGAGGCGAATGGCCCTGGCCCTGTCCCTGACCGCCGTCCGCTGCCCCTCGGTCACCGGTGCGCGGCGCGGGTCCAGCGACGCGGGGGGACCGCACTCCTTGGGAGGGCCCGGGTCCACGCCGAACACGGGGCAGCCGTAGCCGATCGACTGCTTCCCACCCGCGGCCGGATCGGGTTCGCCGACGAACCACCTGACACCCGCCGTGGCGGCCACGACGGCGACGACCGCGCCACATACGACCAGCCGGCTGTAAGCCAGCCATCGCCGACCCGAACCGTCCTGGCCTGCGGGCAGCTCACCACCATCGCGCACGACGTGCATCGTAGAAGTGGGTCGGTCCTCGGGGAGGAGCAGGACGGGACGAACAGCGCCGCCACCCGGTGCGTTGACCGTCGTTGGGCTCCGGAGCGATGGGTCGCAGAGCGATTGACCATGGTCAAGGGGAACCCGTGATGGATGATCGGGCCGAGTGGGACGACCTGCGCGAGCGTCGGGTGGCGGAACCGGGCGCCGCCGAGGCGTACGAGGCCGCCGGGATCGCGTTCGAGCTGAGCCAGGCGGCGCGAATGCTGCGGCAGCGCGCCGGCCGCGTGGTTCTCCGCCGGGTCGCGGCCCGCCCGTGAAGACCTTGGTGCCGGGGCGACCCATGTCGCCACGCCGGTGAGCATCGCTGTCGCGGACGTCGCATTCACCGGCTCCCCAAGCCCGGGGAGCCAGTCATGCGGCGCCGACTACAGCGCAGCAGCCGTCGAGTCGGTCAACGGCTGCCGTCGTGATCGTCATCGAGCACCGCCACGCCGGCGACGAGGCGTGCGGGGATATCAGGGCGCGCCGTAGCGCCACCGTCGACCTGGCGCAACCGCTGGGGGAGCGGGCGGTGCTCGAGGTGCAGCAGCGCCCGCCGGTCGCGCTGACGATCACCGGCTGACCCGACGGGCTACGTGAGGGAGACCTGGACGGCGACATCGCGCTTCGGGTAGTGCTGATCCACCTGGTCCGAGCCGTACTTCTCGCGGAACATCTCCACCACGTGATCGACCCGGTCCGGTTCGGTGATCGGGGTCGCGGTCGAGCTCACCGCCGTCCCGTTGGCGGCCAGCTGCACGAATGGTGTCTGCCGTACGTTCTTGTACCAGTCGCTGTCCGAGCCGGTTATCGGGACCAGGAAGGCGCTCTCCTCCTCCTGGACGAACCAGACGGGGTGAGAGATCTGCCGTCCGGTCTTCCGGCCGGTCACGGTCAGCTCGACTTCCCGTACGCCCTCAAGCGCTTCCCTGACGGCCTTGGTCACGGTGTCCTCCGTCAACGTTTCGAAGTGCTCCCCGCCTGCCAGGCTATGGACGTTCGCGCCGGCCTGTTGCGCGATCCGCGAATCAGGTCGGTCCCGAGCCTCTCCGGCGGGCGCATACTCAGGAACGTGGATGGTGTGCTCGACTGGGCGTGGCGACTCGATGTCGGCCAGGTGGTCGGGCTCGCTCTGCTCGAGAACGTGATCCTCTTCCTGATCGCCGTCGGCGCCGGCAACGCCGTGCTCCGGCTGCCGACGGTTGTCCGGCTGCTGCCCGACCCCGGCCGGATCAGCCAACTGCAGGTGTGGCTCGCCGGCGGCGCGATCCTGATGAACTCCGTGGTCACCGTCGGCGGCTTGGCGCTGTGGAAGGCCGGGATCATCCACCTGAACGCGGACCTGGGCCTCCGCGTCCTGGCCGACTTCGTCCTGCTGCTCCTGCTCATGGACCTGCTGATGTACGCCGGCCACGCGGTCGCGCACCGGCCCCGGATCTTCCCGCTCGCCCACGCGCTGCACCACCGCTTCGTCGATGCCCGGCCCGCGACGCTGTACGCGCTGCACCCGCTGGAGATCCTCGGATTCGGCGGGCTCTGGCTGGCGGCGCTCGCCGTGCACGCGTTCTCGGTCTGGGCGATCGTCGCCTACACCGCGGTGAACCTCGTCTTCGGGATATTCGGCCACCTGGGCGTGGAAGTGCTCCCGGCGGTGGCCCGGCGCAGCCGGGTGTTCCGCTGGGTGGCCACCCCGACGCTGCACGCCGGGCACCACGTCGAGTCGGCGGTCAACCTCGGCTTCTACACGTCGATCTGGGACCGGCTCTTCGGCACGCTCGCCCCTGACTACGACCAGCGCCGCCTGTCGGCCGAGCCCGAGCCGTACGCCCTGGTGGCCTGATCCGGTCCCGTCTTGTGTACGTGTATCGACCAGCTACGGGCTAACACGCCCCGCGTCTCCGCGCGTCCGAAAAGGATTGCCCGCCGTAGGTAGGATGCACACGGTGTAGCGGAGGCTGCCCAGCGGAGTGACGGGCGGGTGCGCCCCGAGGTGCCCCCACGCCTCAGATGTCGGTGGTGTCGAACAGACGGGGGTAAACCATGTTCGAGCGGCTGGGCAGATTCGTGGTACGCAGGGCCTGGTGGGTGATCCTCGGCTGGGTGCTTGCGGCAGTCGCCATCGTCGTCACCACACCGTCGTTGAGCGACATCACCTCCGCCGATCAGGGCAGCTTCCTGCCCCGCTCGTACGAGTCGGTGCAGGCCATCGAACTCGCGAAGAAGGCGTTTCCGCAGCAGGCCACGGCGACGGCGGCCATCGTGGTCAAGCGCGCCGACGGGCAGCCGCTCACACCGGCCGACGAGGCGAGGGTGGGTCAGCTCGCCCAGTCGCTCAAGGCGAAGAACATCTCGCACACGTCCGGCTACCTGACCGGCCCGCCGGCCGTGGCGCCGGACAAGTCGGTGCAGGTGGTGAACGTCGGGCTCGCCGCGGTCACCCCGGACGACCCGGCGCTGCTCGACGCCGTACGCGATTTGCGGGCGGCCATCGGTCCGGAACTGGCGGGCAGCGGGCTGACCGCGGGCGTGGCCGGCGACGTAGCGAGCTTCGTCGACAACGAGGACACCTTCAACAAGGCCTTTGCCGTGGTCGGCGTCGCGACGATCATCCTGATCATCGGACTGATCCTGATCATCTTCCGCAGCCCCATCGCCGCGCTGCTGCCCGTGGTGGTCATCGGCGTGGTCATGTTCGTCACGAGCGGGCTGGTCGCCGCGGCGGGTAAGGCGTTCGATCTCAATGTCAGTCAGGATCTGCAGACGGTGCTGCTGATCGTGCTGTTCGGCATCGGCACCGACTACATCCTGTTCCTGCTGTTCCGCTATCGCGAGCGGCTGCGTGCCGGGGACGACAAGCGCACCGCGATGATGGTCTCCGTCGAGCGGGTCGGCGAGGTCATCACCTCGGCTGCGGGAGCGGTCATCGTCGCGTTCCTCGTGCTGCTCCTCGCTTCCCTGGGCTTCTTCGGCTCGCTCGGCCCGGCGCTCGCGATCGCCGTCGGCGTCATGCTGGTCACCTCGCTCACGCTCATCCCGGCGGTCGTCTCGTTGCTCGGCCGGTACGTCTTCTGGCCGTCCAAGGCGTGGCAGCGTGTCCCCAAGGCCACCATGGCGCGTCGCCTCGGGACAGCCATCGGTCGCCGGCCGGCGCTCGTCGCGGCGGCATCCGGCGCCCTGCTGGTCGCGCTCGCCGCGGGATCCCTGGCCTACAAGGCCGACTACGACTTCAGCTCCGGCTTCCCGCAGGACACCGAGTCGGCGAAAGCCGCCGCGGACCTGCAGCGCGGGTTCGCGGCCGGCGCGCTCGCTCCGACCGAGGTCTACCTGACCACCGACAACGGGTCGCCGCTGACCGAGCAACAGGTCAGCGAATTCGCGGCGGCCGCGGCCGGCGCCCCGGGAGTGGGCCGGGCGCAGCCCCCGGAGCGCAGCAACGACCCGAGTGTGGCCCGGGTCAACCTGTTGCTCGACGAGAATCCGGTCTCCAACGAGGCGATCACGCTCGTCCGCGACGCCCTGCGCGACGCCCTGCACGCGGCGGCCCCGCCCGGCACCCGGGCGGCGGTCGGCGGACCCACCGCGATCTTCGCGGACATCAACTCGGCGAACAACCGCGACCTGTCGGTGATCCTGCCGGTGGCGGCCGGCCTGATCGCGCTCATCCTCGCGCTGCTGTTGCGCAGCCTGATCGCGCCGATCTACCTCGTGATAGCGGTGCTGCTCAACTTCGCCGCCACGCTGGGCGCCACGGTCTACCTCTTCCAAGGGCTGCAGGACAAGCCCGGGATCACCTTCCAGCTGCCGATCATCCTCTATCTCTTCGTGGTGGCGATCGGGACCGACTACAACATCCTGATGATCGCCCGACTGCGTGAGGAGGCGCGGGAGGGGAACGAGCCGCACCAGGCGGCGGCCATTGGGGTGGAGCATGCGGGGCCGACGGTGGCGGCGGCGGGGTTGATTCTTGCCGGGACGTTCGGGGTGCTGATGCTCGCGCCGATCTCGTTCCTGCAGCAGATGGGGTTTGCGGTAGCGATCGGGATCGTGCTGTCGGCGTTCGTGATGTCGATGTTCTTTGTTCCGGCGCTGACCGCGCTGATCGGGCACAAGGCGTGGTGGCCGGGGCATGGGGACGAGCGGCGGGTCAGCGGGCCGCCCGTTCCGCCCGAGCCGGCGAGCGTGGCGAAGGCGTAGCGGGCCGGCAGGGTCGGCATGGTGGCCGCGAGCACCGGCAGGTGCCCGGCCCGCGCCAGGAGGAAAGACCCGGTGTACGCGGATCAGGCGGGCCTTGACCAGCCGTTCGCCCAACCGCACCAAGCGAACGACGTGCGACTGGGACCAACGTCCATCCTGTACTCATCGATCTTGACTGATGGTGAGACGGCGATCACACTTTGCGCAGCTGCGGCAGCCGAGGTCCCTACCGGACACCTCGGCTGCGCGGCCCTCTGGATCGCCTCGCCGGAAGGACTCTCATGAGGAGTACAAGAAGATCCAACGGACCGCGTCGCTTGTTGGCCCTGCTCGCGCTTCCGCTGGCGCTCGCCCTCGGCGCACCCGGCCTGGCGAGTCCGACGTCGGACAGCGCGGTGGCGCCCGACCGGTCGTCGACGGGCGAGCAGAACGGCGTCGGCCTGATGCGCATCGTCGTCGCCGACACGTCGGGCATCGACCGCCTGAACGACCTCGGCGTCGACCTCGCCGAGTACGTCAAGCCGGTCGACAACGGCATCGAGGTGCACGCCATCCTCAGTCCCGAGGAGAGCCAGGCGCTGCGCGACAAGGGCTTCGACGTGCAGGACGCCATCTCCGACCAGAGCGACTACGCCCAGAACATGGCCGAGCGGTCCGCCGCGATCCGAGCCGCGACGGCGGCGACGGCCAGCACCGACAACCTGACCGTGCTGCGGGCCGAATGGTTCTCCAGCCTCGACAGCCAGCTCTTCCTCAACATCGAGGTGAAGTCGAGCGCCGGCACCGACTCGACGACGGTGCTGACGGCCAGCTGGGACAGCGGGCCCGGCACGGAGATCGGCTCCGGCGGCACCGCCACCATGTCCCGGTTCACCGACGCCGGCCAGTACATGTACCACCGGTTCAGCAACCCGGTCCCCATCACCGCCGCACCGACCAAGGCCACCATCACCAGCAACAAGGGCGGCTCGGCCACGGTCGACGTCGCCAAGTGGCTGGGCAGTCCGCGCAAGAACCCCGGCAAGCACCCGTACGTGTCGGACTTCGTCGACCACTACATGGACCCGACCGAGGTCACCGCCCGGTTCGCCGGCCTGGCCGCGGAGTTCCCGAAGCTGACCGAGCTGATCGACCTGCCGTACAAGACGAACGGCTACCGGCGCAAGGCGCAGGCGCAGTTCGGCACCGCCGCGGCGAGCACCGTCTACGTCACCTCGACGGCGTACGGCTCCGAGGGCGGCAACGGCGTCACCATGTCGCAGGTCAACCCGGGCACGGCGAACGCCCCGCTGACGCTCAGCGTGTCCGGCAGGGCGGTCACGGTGAGTCTGGCCACCAACGGCTCCGGTGCGATCACCAGCACGGCGGCGCAGGTCGTCGCCGCGGTCAACGGCAATCCCGACGCGGCCAAGCTGCTCACGGCCAGCACATACCGGGGTAACGCCGGCACGGGCGTGGTGGCCGCGGCTGCGGTGACCAAGCTGGCCGACAACCTGAACGCACCGGCGAGCGTGTCCCGCGACCCGTTCCAGATGAAGGTGCTGCGGATCGGCAAGCACCGCGACGGCTCGAAGGTCGGTGTCTTCCTCTACTGCCAGGAGCACGCCCGGGAGTGGGTGACCCCGCTGGTCTGCGTGGAGTCGGCCGAGCGGCTGCTGCGCAACTACGCCCAGGACCCGAACACTCGCAAGATCGTCGACGACCTGGACATCTTCATCCTGCCGGTCGTCAACCCGGACGGCGCGCACTACAGCATGTACGACTTCAACATGCAGCGGCGGAACATGACCAACCACTGCCCGGCGTCCAACGCGGACCCGGGCCGCCGCAACTCCTGGGGCGTGGACCTCAACCGGAACTTCTCGGTCGGTTCCGTCTTCGACGGCTACGTCGGCGCGTCGGCGACCAACTGCACCAGCGACACGTTCGCCGGGCCGAGCGAGCTGTCCGAGCCGGAGGCGCGCAACGAGGTCTGGCTGGTCGACACCTTCCCGAACATCAAGCTCTCGATGAACACCCACTCCTACGGCGGGTACTTCATGTGGCCGCCGGGGGCGTACAAGGCCGAGGGGCGGGAGGTGCTGCCGCGGGTGGACCAGGGCACCGAGGCGTACTTCTGGACCTCCTCGGACTACATCCTCTCCCGGGTCCAGGAATATCGGGGCACGGCGATCTGGCCGGGTCGCACCGGACCGGTGACGGACGTGCTCTACTCGGCGGCCGGCAACAGCGCCGACGAGCACTGGTACAACCGGGGCATCATCGGCTGGGACTTCGAGGTCGGCGCGGACATCTACAACCCGACGACCAAGCGGTTCACCGCGGTCGGTTTCCAGCCGCCGTTCGCCGAGGGGCACGAGGAGGCGATGGAGTTCGCCAACGGCAACATCGCCATCCTCGAGGTGGCCCGGGCGTACGCGACGGACGAGATCCAGCCGAAGACTGCGCTGAAGGTCGTCAAGCAGGAGGTTGGTGCTACGGCCTTCACGTTCAGCACGAGTGAGCCGGCGAACGTGTACTACACACTCGACGGAGGCCGGCCAACGTATGGCTCGCCGAAGCTGGCGCTGGCTGGGATGCGCGAGGGCGTCCAGAACATCACGGTGAACAGTGACACCACCGTCAACTGGTTCTCGATCGACATCGCCGGCAACGTGGAGAGCAACTACAAGCCGGACGGTCAGGGCACGAACTACAACAAGCAGAGGGTGGGCGTCCAATAGCCCAATTCACCGCTTGAACACTGGTGGCCGCCGACCATGGGTCGGCGGCCACCAGACTGTGAAACGCCGGCCCGTACTGAGTGCCTGATGCACCCCGGCGTGGCAGCGAGGTCAGCCGGCTTCCGCTGGGTTTGACATCAGGCGGCGATTGCCCGGGCCGCGGCGTACATGTCGGCGGGGAGCGGGTGATGCAGGCGCCAGAGGACTCGCATCGGCCGGTCGCCGGTGTGCTCCTGGTACGTCATTGGCCCGGCGTACAGGTACGGCGGCGCGCCCAGGTCGCGGTCGGCCACCTTGCTCTCCCGAACGAAGAGGTGCACCGTCGACCCGCGCTCGGCGTGCTGGATGTAGCGCTGCCCGGTCCCCGACGCCGACGACGTGGTGCTCTGCGACTCCCACTGGAACAGGCTGTCGGTGATGGCCCGGTCGGCGTACATCGTCGTGGGGGAGTAGTGCTCCTCGGACTTGACCAGCGTGACGAAGAAGAGGTCCGCCTGCTTCAACTCAAGCCACCTCACCCCCTCGCGCAGCGACCCCGGTTCGCCTCCCGAAAACCACACATGCCTTGTTCCGGCAGTAGCAAGCGTGCACTTGCAGCAGCCGAAAAGTTCTGCTGTCGGCTCCACGACAGATTTTCTCTACATCGTTGCAGTAGTTGCCCAGTCCGTAACTCGCTGCGGCCGGGTATGGCTTAGTTCTCTACGACCTATGCCCTGACCTGGGGAGAAGCCGCAGCTCTGGCAAGTAGTTGCCCTTGAGCAATATCAACTTCGTAGGTTATTGACAGCGCAAAGAGGCCATGCGAGACCGGCTGAACAGGTGAATACTCAGGGGTCCTGCTGGCAGGAACCTTGCCGGTAAGGTCCCCGGCACACCTTGTGGGGAGGTGAGGGGCGATGATTGCTGGGCTGGAGGTACCACCGGCGGTCGAGGCGGCACGTGTCATCACCGCCGTGTTGGCCGAGCTGCGCTCCAGCCACCACCGAGGCGCCGTCGTCGACTCGCCGCCCGGAGCCGGCAAGTCGACACTGGTGGTGCGCGCCGCCGTAGAGCTGGCCTGGGCTACCCGAGCCGCTGATCGCCATCGGGCGGGCCAACGAGCAGGTCGACGACCTTATCGACCGCCCCGCGCAGAGGGCACCGGAGCTGCATCCGCTTTCGGAGCGGCGGGACGCCACTGCCTTCCACCTGGAGTCGGGGCGGCTCTGCGTGCTCACGTCACGCCGCTGGCAGGCCTGCGACGTGGTAGCCCCGAGCGCGAATCCCGAGCTGCTCGGCGCTCATCCCACCACCGAGCCGGTCCATCTCAACGTCCCAGTCAATTCACCCATGGCTGGGAAGCGAACCAAGCAGTCCTGGTCCACCTGTCCACCCACAGAATCCCTGCGTAGGCGGAACATGAGGCCCTCAACCTCCGATGCGGACGTATCAGATCAATCAGTGCGACAGGTTGTCGAGGAGCAGTCGCAACGCGTCCTCGAGACGTACCGCATCGATGCGGGCCTGATCCAGGAGCACGCCAACGGTGAGCGGCGCATCAATCAGGGCGGTTACGGCGAGCGCCAGGTCTACGAGCTGGTCCAGAACGGCGCCGACGAGATGCGCGGTCTGAAGAACGGCGAAATCCGGGTCATTCTCACCGATCGATTCCTCTACTGTGCCAACACCGGCAACCCGATGACCCCCGAGGGCGCGGACACGATCCTTCGGATGAGCGTCTCCCGCAAGCGAGGCGGCCAGATCGGCCGCTTCGGCGTAGGTGTCAAATCCGTCCTCACCGTCAGCGACGCGCCCCAGTTCTTCAGCACAACCGGTTCCTTCGGTTTCGACCGAGAGTGGGCGCAGCAGGCCATCCGCGCGGTCGTACCGAGCGCGATCGACATCCCCGTGCTCAGAATGGCCCGCCCCATCGACACCGAGCAGGCGGCGGTGCAGGACCCGCTGCTCGCCAAGCTACTCGAGTGGGCGGTCACCGTAGTGCGGCTGCCCCTCTTGCCCGGCAGCGTGGCGCGACTGAGCCAGGACCTCAGAAACTTCCCCTCGCAGTTTCAGTTGTTCTCGCCCCACGTCGCCTCGCTGACTCTTGAGGACCGCTCCGGCCAGCAACCGGTGATCCGCGAACTGTTCGTCAAGTTCGCCAGCACGCTGCATACCCTGCAGGCTTTCAGCGCCGACGGCAAGGAGACGACGACGGAATGGCACGTCTTCCGTCGCACGTTCTCTCCATCGGAGACGGCCTTGGCCAGCGCCGGAGAGCTGCACGACCGCCCCGAGATCGACATCGCATGGGCGGTACCGCGCCGAGGCTTCGGCGATCGTGGCACGTTCTGGGCCTACTTCCCCACCAACTACGCCACAACGTTGCGTGGTCTACTCAACGCGCCGTGGAAGACCAGTGAGGACCGACAGAACCTCTTCGATCACAACGCCTTCAACGACGAACTGATCGAGCAGGCCGCTCGACTCGTCGTGGAGTCCCTACCGGAGCTCGTCGATCCGGCGGACCCGGGTTCCTACCTGATGCTGCTTCCCGGCCGTGGCCGGGAAGCCCCGCAGTGGGCAGACGAGCGGTTGACCAAGGCCGTGTGGACAGCCGCGGCGTCGCTGCCCTCCCTGCCCGACCAGACCGGCAATCTCCGTCGGCCCGCCGAGCTGCAGATGCCGCCGGAGAACATGACAGACGCGTGGCTGAAGCTGTGGGCGGACCACCCCGGCAGGCCGGTCGACTGGACGCATAAGTCGATCGAGAACAGGGAGCGTCGTGCGAAGGCGCGCCTCATGTTCGACCGTGCCGAACGTCGCGAGGCGACCGCCCGGGAGTGGCTGGAGGCGCTCGTGTCGGACGGCACCGCAGACGCGTCCGCCCATGCCGTCCAGATCGCCGCTGCGATGGTCACCGGCAACCACGAACAGGCGGACAGCGCACGCAACGCGCGAATCCTGCTCACCGAGTCGTACGGCATGGTGTCCATCGGCGCCACCGATGTCTTCCAACGTAGTGGACAGGACGAGCTGACCGACGACCTCGTCTACGTCGATCCGCGGGTGACGGACGTGATCGGGGTGCGCAGCGCGCTGGACGCGTTGGGCGTCCACGAGGCCAGCCCCGCCGGGCGGCTCACCGCTGTCCTGGACAAGGGTTTCGTCCACTACAACGGGCGGGAGTGGGAGGGCTTCTGGAAGCTGTGCCGCCGGGTGACACCGCGCGAGGCCGCCGACGCTATTGCGAAGTCGACTCCCGGCTGGTGGCATGACCTGCGCCTCCGCACCGTCGGCGGCAGCTATCGCCGCCCGATCGACTGCCTGCTTCCAGGTCGAGTCGTCCCGGCTGACGGCAGCCGTGACCGGGATGCCGCCGTGGACCTACGAGTTCACTCCGCCGACCGACCGGTGCTCGAGGCGCTTGGCATGTCGGACGTGCCGGTGGCCGACCGCGACCCGCGCGGCGAGGCGTGGTTCGAGGACTACCGGGCCCGTGCCCTCGATGCGATGTGTGCAAAACTCCCGGCTGGAGTCGTACATCCCAAGCTGAGCAGCCTCGTCGTCGACGGCACCAACCCGCCCGGACCGCTCGGCGTGCTCACGGGCCTCAGCGACGAGGCCAAGCATCTGTTCATCAAGTACCTGCCTGCCGGCCGGCTGGTAGGCGACTGGAACGCCCGCGCCGGCCGGCACGCGCAGCAGGTCGCCTCTCCCCTGGTGTGGATGGTCCGCCGGTACGGGATGCTGCAGAGCAGCCGGGGCCTCGTCCCAGTGAAACTCGCGGTCGGTCCCTCGCTGAACGAGTACCGCGTCGCACTCCCGGTCGCACTGATCGACCGTGGCGTCGCCGACGTGCTCGGGTTGCCCGCGACTGTCGACCAGATACCGGAGCGCCTCTGGCGACACCTGGTGCAGGCCGTCGCCACCACCGAGGAAGACGCCCTACCCGGCATGGTCTACGCGTTGGTGTTGAGATCGGGGGCCGACTGGCCCGGTGGTGACACCCGCTGCCGGATCGGCGCAACGTGGGGTACTCGGCCCGACGACCAGATCTGCGTTACGTCGAGTCGGGAAGAATACGACGCACTGGTGTTGGAGACTGTCCCCGCGCTGCTGGCGCCGACTGCAGCCGACGTCGACGCGATGGTGCAGCACTGGGGCATGCGCCGGTACGCCGCGACGATCAGCACCGAGCTGCGCAAGGTCGAGGAGACAGAACCGATCGCCGTCGTCGCGGAGTACCCCCACCTCCGAATCCTGCGCGGGCGGATGGCCGAGGGGTGGTCCTTCGTGCAGTGCAGCGAACTGGAGGAGGTGACGCGCACCCCGAACGGCATGCGCACCAGCCCGTTGGAGGTCGCGGCACACGACGGCGTCGTCTACGTTCGTCATGCGACGGACAAGCGCTCGATTCTTCTGGCCATTTCGCGAGAACTCGACCTGCACCTGTCCCCGCAGGAGATCGAGATCGTCCTCGCCCGCAGCGAGGAGGCCAAGAACCAGGAGGTGCTCAAGCAGGTCCGCGCAACGAAGAACACCGCGGAGAAGGTTCTTCTGCTGATCGGCGCGGAGCGGCTACGCCGCGGGCTGCCCGAGGGGCTGCTCGCCTGGGAAGAGGCAGGCGCGGGCGCGCCCGTCGGCGATCGTCGCATCGCCGAGTTGGCGCTGCACGCCCACGGTGAAGGGATCCTGCGGCACCATCGGGAGGATCTCAGGAAGACCCACGAGGTGCTTGCGGTTGGCTTCACCGGCGACCGGAAATCTATGAGCGTCGTAGCCGACTTGGGTCTGCCGAACCCCTTGGCGGGCGTGCGGGAGGAGCAGCCGCTGGAGACCGAGCACGTCGCCGGCCCCACGCCCCATTTCCCGCTCCACGACTACCAGGAGAAGCTGGCAGGCCGGATGCATCGACTGCTGATGCAGGAGTCACCGGAGCGTGCGATGCTCAGCCTCCCGACCGGTGCGGGCAAAACCCGCATCGCCGTCGAAGCGGTGATCCGTTACCTCAAGGAGTACGGATCAGAGGGTCCTGGCGGACCGATCCTGTGGATCGCCCAGTCCGAGGAACTGTGCGAACAGGCGGTGCAGAGCTGGCGTTACGTCTGGGAGAAGGTCGGCGTGGGGAAGACCCGGCTGACCATCAGCAGATTCTGGAGCACCCGCGACGCTGGCCCGGTCACGGACAACCCCCATCTCGTCATCGCCAGCGACGACAAGCTCACCTACAACCTCGACAAGCCGGCGTACGCCTGGCTGCGCGAGCCAGCGTTGGTGATCGTGGACGAGGCACACGGGTCCACCACGAAGAGCTACACCCGGTTGTTGGAGCAATTCGGGCTGACCCAGCATCGCACGGCTCGCCCGCTCATCGGACTGACCGCGACGCCGTTCCGGGGGAAGAACAGCGCCGAGACGAGTCGCCTGGTCAGCAGGTACGGCAAGAGCCGGCTGGACAAGGACGTGTTCGGCGAGGACGCGTATCGGGTGCTGCAGAACATGGGAGTACTGGCCCGCGTCGACCACCGCGTCCTTGAGGGGGGCAAGCTGACGCTCACCGACTCCGAGGTGTCTCGGATGTCCCAGCTGCGCGGCGGCACGCTACCGCCGGAGGCGGAACGGCGGCTTGCCGATGACCATGTGCGGAACGAGGCCCTGATCAAGGCGCTGCTCGACCTGGATCGGGACTGGCCGATCCTGGTCTTCGCGACCTCGGTCAACCACGCGCGGTTCCTCGCCGCTGTGCTCGACGACCAGGGCGCCAGGGCCGCGGCAGTCGACTCGCAGACGCCACCGGCACGCCGGCGGCGCATCGTCGAACAGTTCGGCCGGGGGCGGATTCGGGTTCTCACCAACTACGGCGTGCTGCACCAGGGCTTCGACGCGCCTGCCACACGTGCCGTCGTGGTCGCCCGACCGACGTACAGCCCCAACGTCTACCAGCAAATGATCGGCCGTGGCCTGCGCGGCCCCGCCAACGGTGGGACGGACCGGTGCCTGATCCTCAACGTACGCGACAACATCGTCAACTACGGCGAGGAGCTCGCCTTCACCGAGTTCGAAAAGATGTGGAGCGAGTCGTGAGCGCACAGATGACTGTCGACGGACCTACCTTGGAGCAGGCCCTCGTCGCGGCCCTCCCGGCCGACTCGCGCACCCTCGTCATCGCGCCAGCGGGCACGGGGAAGACGTACACGCTGGTACGCCGTCTCGACCATCTTCTCGACCAGGAGTTGTCCGCCGACAAGGTCCTGATGCTCTCGTTCTCGCGGGCCGCGGTGCGCGAGCTCACAGCTCGAACCGCGGCCTCCACCGGCCGCAGCCGGTTCGTGACCGCCCGTACGTTCGATGCCTGGGCGCTGGACCTGCTGAATCAGACCTACGCCGACCAGGATTGGCACCAGCTGCCCTTCGACGAACGTATCCGTGAGGCCACGGGCGCCATCCTCGACGGGCACGCCAACGCGTACATCGGCTCGCTCCGGCACGTGCTCCTCGACGAGGTGCAGGACCTCGTCGGCGACCGCCGAGAGCTAGTCAAAGCGCTGCTGACATCGGTGAACTGCGGCTTCACCATGATGGGTGATCCGGCTCAGGCCATTTACGGGTTCCAGGTCCGCAGCCGCGGGAGTGAGCCGGACATCTTCTCGTGGGTACGCGACACCTACGGGGCTGGGCTGATCAAGCTGGCGCTCACCCGGGACTTCAGGGCCCGCACGCCACGCTCGCCCGGGCTCCTCGCGTGCGGCGAGGCACTCCGCGTGCCGACCGCGGCCTACGGGGCCGACATCCCCAGGCGCATAAGGGAGGAGTTCCTCGGCGTTTCGACCGCCGGGCGTCTGGACGACGTCCTCGGTGGCTTCATGTACCTGGAAGGCAGCTGCGCGATCCTGTGCCGGGACAACGGTCAGGCATTGGAGGTGTCGGCACTCCTTCACCAGGCGGGTATCGAGCATCGGCTGCAGCGCCGCGCCGGTGACGATGTCAGTCCCCGGTGGTTGGCGAACCTGTTCCGTCGGCACGATGGCCTCACTGCCGACCTGGCTGCGTTCGCACAGCACACCGGATTGACCGGCGAGTCGCTGGCCGCGGCGTGGGAGGCCCTGCTGCCGGCCAGCCGAACGGGCGCCGACCGCATCGATCTCAGTCGGCTTCGTTCGGCACTCGCACGCGGTCGTCTGGCGAGGCTCGCCATCCAGTCGCCATCGGATGCCGTGACGGTTTCCTCGATGCACCGGGCCAAGGGCCTCGAATACGACCGCGTGTTCGTGATTGAGCACAGGCGCCGGGAGGACGACGATCCGATGGAGGAGGCACGTCTGCTGTACATGGCGATGACCCGATGCCGAGACGACATGTTCCGGCTGGAGCAGCTCCCCCAGTACGGCGCCGTGTACATCAGGCGTGACACGAGCTCAGGCCGCTGGTGCCGCTATCACTTCCGGAACCGAAGCCAGCGCCACGGTATGGCGTTGGAGAGTGGTGACGTCAGTAAGGACTTCCCGGCCGGCATGGTCGCCTTCAGCGCGGACCCGGTGAAGTTGCAGGAGTATCTCGCGACGAAGGTTCGGCCGGGCGATCCCGTCACCCTGACCCGCAGTGCAGAGCTCGCCGAGGACGACCTGTCCATCCCGCTGTACATAGTCGAGCACGACGGCCAACCCATCGGAGTGGTGTCACCACTGTTTCGAAAGGCTCTCGCCCGATACATGTACGGCCGCAAGCAACTCGATGCGCATCTGCGTTGGCCCGACTCGATCACGAACTGCTGGATCGATGATGTCGAGGCGGTCGCTGGCAGCACCGCGGCGGGGCGGCGTGCCGGTTTCGGAGAACACGGAGTCTGGCTGGCACCGCGGCTGAGCGGGTTGAGCTGGTTCCGATACGCAAAGGCGGAGTCCGACGATGAGTGATTTCGACGAGCACTTCCGGTTCAGAACGGACCTGACCGAACGCCTTGTTCTCGATCTGTTCGGCCCGGCGGGCGGAACAGAGGAGATCCTGACGGACGAGCCGGTGAACACCTACCTGACCGGAGTGCTGTTCCCGCAGCGTGGGGCAGAGGACGCCGCCGAGGACGCCGCCGAGGCCGACATCGACGTAGCGGGCGCTCGGCTGGATACGGATGAGCAGCCAGACATTGGCGTGTCGATGGCCAACGTCCAGAGCCCCTCCACGATGGGCCTGACCTTCGCCGTGGACCGGCGGTGCGGCAGCCTCACGATCTCCGTCGAAGCCGCGGTCTACGAGCCGGTCGACGAGGCGGGCAATCCTGTGGAGGCCGAGGTGGAGAATGCTCGCTCCACCGACGAGTCACCGATCAGGTGGCGACGCCGCGCGGTCGACGCCGCGCCGGTCACGATCGACCTCACGCTGCCCGGCCGGCGCACGCACCCCCTTGTCCCCGGGCTGGAGATCCGGGCGCTGGTTAGAGAGCCGGACCAAACACGCGGAAACCTCACCGTCACGGTGACGCTGGTCAACGTTCACACCGTGCAGGGCTCTTTTCTGCGAGACCCCTGGTGCTTCTTCCAGTGCGGCCTAACCGTCACGTCCGACTCCGACAAGCCGGCGATCGTCGAACAACTCGCGCCGTCCGTCGGCGACGACGACGAGACCCTGGTCTCGGCGATGCTCTACCGCCACGCGCCGACGTTCGCCACCGGGCATGGTTGCGCCGCAGAGTGGAGCGAACCCACGACCCGAGGAGCGTCCGACAGTCGGAGAGCCGTCGCCAGGGTGTGCTCCTCCTTCACGCCGATCTTCGACGTGCGGCTCTCCGAGTCGAACACAGAGATCGACGTCTCCGGCCTGAGGATGATCGATCTCGCCGAAGGCGACACCGACCAGGTGTTGCGTACGATCCGGAAGCTGACCGACGGGTACCGGAGGTGGGTCGAGGACCGCGAGGCGGAGGCGGCCGGCATGTCGACGTCGCCGTACGCCGAGGTGGCCCTGGACCAGGCACGTGAATGCCGCACCACCTACCGCCGGATGGCCGCTGGCGTCGATCTCCTCGCCCGCGATCCCGAGGTCATGCGCGCCTTCAAGCTCGCCAACAGGGCGATGGCGACGCAGCGGGCCCGGACCGTCATGATGCGCGACAAGACGTCCGACGTCGACCTGGGCATCGGCCGCTGGTACCCGTTCCAGCTTGGGTTCATCCTGCTCTGTCTGAAGGGCATCGCCGACTCCGACGACGAGGACCGGCAGATCGCCGACCTGCTCTGGTTCCCCACGGGCGGCGGCAAGACGGAGGCCTACCTCGGGCTCGTCGCCTTCACCGTGTTCCTGCGCAGGATCCGTCGGCGTGAGCTCGGCGGCGGGGTGACCGTGCTGATGCGCTACACGCTGCGCCTGCTCACGCTCCAGCAGTTCGAACGTGCTGCCACACTGATCTGCGCCATGGAGCGCGTGCGGCAGGACCAGCGGGACCTCCCGGGCGAGGAGATCTCGATCGGCATGTGGGTGGGCTCCAGCGCAACCCCGAACAAACTGAAGGACGCCGAGGCTTCGCTCAAGAAGCTCCGCGCGGGGGAGACGCTGCAGGACAACAATCCCGTGCAGCTGCGCCGCTGCCCCTGGTGCGGCATCCCGATCGACGAGTTCAAGTATCGCGTCGACCTCGGCGCGCAGCGACTCGTGGCCGCCTGCGGCAACGCAGACTGCGAGTTCCGCGACGGGCTCCCGGTACACCTCGTGGACGAGTCCGTGTATCAGCACCGACCAACGTTGATCATCGCCACGGTCGACAAGTTCGCTCAGATGACCTGGAAGGCCGACCCGGCTGCACTGTTCAACCGACGCAACGCACCCGACGGCACACCGCCACCCGAACTCATCATCCAGGACGAGCTGCACCTCATCTCGGGCCCGCTCGGCACGCTCGTCGGTCTCTACGAGGCAGCCATCGACATCGCCGCGAACAGGCCCAAGGTGGTCGCGTCCACGGCGACGATCCGCCGTGCCCGCGAGCAGGGCAAGGCGCTGTTCGACCGGGACGTCCACCAGTTCCCCCCGTCCGGACTCGACGCCCGCGACTCCTGGTTCGCCGTGGAGGCCCCCCCGGAACGCAAACCCTCGCGACGGTACGTCGGCCTGTTCGCCCCCGGAACCAGCCAGGCGACTCTGTTGGTGCGGGCGTACGCCGCCCTGCTGCATCATGCCGCGATCATCGACGGGAAGGACGACGTCCGCGATGCCTACTGGACGCTTATCGGTTACTTCAACAGCCTGCGGCTGCTGGCCGCAGCCGAACTTCAGGTCAACGACGACGTCGCGGGGCGTCTGAAGCTACTCGCCGGGGACGGCAACCTCCGCGAGGTGGAGACCACCGAGCTGACCAGCCGCGTCGCCGCGAGCGACATTCCCTCCCGGCTCCGTCAACTCGACGTGCGCCATCCTGACAATTACGCGCTCGACGTCGTGTTGGCGACAAACATGATCTCCGTCGGCGTGGACGTCGATCGGCTGGGGCTTATGACGGTGACCGGCCAGCCGCAGACGACCGCCGAGTACATTCAGGCGACCAGTCGGGTCGGCCGCCGCTACCCCGGCCTGGTCGTGATGCTGTACAACGCCGCACGCTCGCGTGACCGCTCGCACTACGAGAACTTCCGCGCTTACCACTCGGCGCTGTATCGACAGGTCGAGTCCACGAGCGTCACACCGTTCTCCGCGCGCGCCCGCGACCGTGCGCTGCACGCCGCGCTGATCGGGGCCGCCCGATTGACGATTCCGGATGCCCGCGAGGACGACGGGGCGGGTCGCCTCGACGACTTCATGCCAGAGCTACAGGATCTGGCAACACGCATTCTGGACCGGGTGAAGCGGATCGCACCCGATGAGCTGGATTCGACCGAGAAGGATCTCGACGACATCATCAGCGACTGGACCGGTCTCGTCGACTGGAACAGCGACCTCCTGTACCACAAGCCCAAGTGGGCGGGCGACACCAAGCGTCGACCGGATTCCGCTGCGCTCCTGCGCACCTTCGAAGACGACGACCTGCCGCACTCGTTCCCAACCATGAACAGTCTTCGAGACGTCGACGTCGAGACCAACCTGCTGAACCGGGAGGGACGATGACCAGGCCAGGAGGATCGAAGGGCCGGCGCCCGATGCGACGACCCACCGCTCCCGCCCCCGCCGTTACGGGCAAGGTACGTCGTGCTCAGATGATTACCACCTACGGCGTCGGCTCGATGATTGCGATCGACGAGGCGTCCTACATCGTCGTTGGACTCGAGGAATGGAAGGTCAACCGCGCGCAGCAGACCCACGAGCCTCGCCTTCAACGCGCGCTAGGCGTCTCCGAGCTCTACCTGCCACCCGCAGAGAGCCCGTACTACGGGGCGGCGCTGCGACGGTTCCCGAACTACTACTCGTGCCAGCGCTGCACACTGTTGCAGCCCTACGGCCGGTTCGGCGGCAAGGGGTCCAGCTGTGCCTGTGGCGGCTCGCTGATCCCCTCCCGGTTCGTGCTGGCCTGCGAAGACGGCCATCTAGACGACTTCCCGTATCGAGCCTGGGTGCACCGCGGCGCGCAAGACGACAGTCCCTGTACACGGGACCTCCGGATGGTCACCACGGGCCGAACGGCGTCCCTTCGGTCAATCGAAATCGTCTGCGGCTGCGGCCGGAAGGCGTCGATGCAGGGCGCGTTCCGGCGCAATGAACTTCGCAAGCTGAAGATCATGTGTTCCGGCGCACGTCCCTGGCTGAGCGGCGGCCAACGGGTGGCCGGCTGCACCAAAGCGCCCCGAACGATGCAGCGAGGTTCTTCGGCCGCATGGTTCGGCGTGGTGCGATCCTCCCTGGCCATTCCGCCCTGGTCGACAAAATTGCAGCAGTTGATCGATCCCCACTTCGCCATGTGGCGGGGCGAGAACGATGACGTCATCGCGCGTCAGGCCAAGAATGCCAATCTGCTCAGCGGCAACGTCACCGCCCAGCACATCATCGACGCGGTTCGACGACGCGAGCGGCTCGAGGCCCTCGGACCATCCGACGAGGTCAACCTGGAGATGGACCTCAAGGCGGAAGAGTACGAACAGCTGTGCACCCCCACCGCCGACGGCGTCGACGAAAGCGATGACTTCGAGTGCCGGCCCATCGACGGTGACGCGCCCCTCCCCGAGATCGGTCAGGTCATGCTGGTGACACGACTGCGCGAGGTACGGGTGCTGCAGTCCTTCACCCGAGTCGAGCCGCCGAGCGCGGCCGACCCGGCCGCCCGCAGGGCCGCCCTGTCGGCGGGTGAACTGGACTGGCTGCCCGCCATGGAGGTGGCGGGGGAGGGTGTGTTCCTCGGGCTGTCGGATGAGAGGCTGCCCGCGTGGGAGGCTCAGCCTGAGGTGCGCAAACGCGCCGAGCAGGTCATCCGCAACTCCGAGAAGCTGCTCGCCCGACGTGCCGAGAAGTCGGGGCGGCCGGCGCCACCTTCCCGCGTGACCGCTCGTTCGATTCTGATCCACAGCCTCGCCCACGCACTGATCAATGAGTGGAGCCTCGACTCCGGTTACTCCGCCTCCGCCATGCGCGAACGCCTTTACACAGAGGAAGGCATGGCCGGTCTGCTCATCTACACGGCGACCAGTGACTCCGCGGGAAGCCTGGGTGGCATCGTCCGCCAAGGCGAACCCGAGCGGCTCCGCCGGACGCTGACGTCGGCGCTGAAGAGGGCGACGTGGTGTTCGGCGGACCCGCTGTGCATGGAGTCGGGGGCCAGCGGATCAGATTCCCTGAACCTCGCCGCATGCCACGTCTGCAGCCTGCTGCCTGAGACGAGCTGCGAACTCAACAACACACTCCTAGACCGTGGACTTCTCATCGGCTGGCCGGAGCAGCCTCGAATGGGGTTTTTCAGCCCAGCCTGAACGCAATCCACGACGAGGTCGGAAGACGATGAGGTCGACAGATACTCGGCCACCACCTGGATGAACTCCAGCAGAGGCTTGAGGACGCCCTTGGAGCGCTTGCGCCCGTCGTACCGGCCAGTCGTGCCGCTGTAGCCAGCACGGTGTGCGCAGTTCACCCTGCTTCCGCTGTTCCAGGCCAGAGCGTGCCGGGTCATCTGCACCGCGAACCTGATCAAGAGCATGAAGGCCCGCGCTGCGGCATCGCCGACGGGCCAAGCAGACGATGGGGGTACAACTCATCACCACAGGTCGCGGGGAGGAAGATCGGTGAACACAGGGGCGCGGCTGCTCGTCTTGATAAGCGCCGAGAAAGAGATCATGAAGCTGACGCGGGCAGACAAGGGCGCCGTCTACGAGTTCCAACACAAGTTCCGCAACAACCCCCAAAGTCCCGGACTGCGGCTCAAACAGCTCAAGGGCGGCGAGAAGCTGTGGTCCGCGCGGGTCAACGCCGAGCTGCGCGCCGTCCTGCTGCACATTTCCGAGCATGAGTACCTGCTCATCGACGTCAAGCACCGCCGAGAGGTGTATGACGATCTGGGCCGCTACGCCTACCGAGTCAACCGCGTCACCGGCGGGCTGGAGGTCATCGACCTCGGACCCGTGGACGAGGGCGTCCTCGGGCGGATGGTCCCCCCGGAGGCCGCGCCGCTGTTCGCCGCCTACGACGACGACGTCTTGGTGGCGCTTGGTGTGGCGGAGCCGTTGCTGCCTCACATCCGCGCGCTAAACACGGAAGACGAGCTCCTCGCCCTCATCGATCACGCGCCGCAACTGACTGTTGACGTGTTGCTGGCCCTGTACGACGGCAAGACTGTCAAGCAGGTGCGTGAACAGGTCACCGAACCGGTACGGGCAGAGGATGTCATCGACCCCGAGGATCTGGCGGCCGCCGTCATCCGCCCGGGAACCCAGGCGACGTCCGACGATGAGGCTCTGCAGGCCATGTTGGGCGAGTCGTTCGAGCGCTGGCAGGTCTTCCTGCATCCGACGCAGCGAAAGCTGGTGGAGAAGAAAACCACCGGTGCCACCCGCGTCAGCGGCGGTCCTGGCACGGGCAAGACGATCGTCGCACTGCACCGGGTAGCCCATCTGGCCGCTGCCCTCGATCCGGGCGACGACAGCCCAATTCTATTGACGACGTTCAATCGAAATTTTGCCGCGGATCTGCGCACCCGGCTCCTCGCCCTGGGCGGGCAGCAACTGCTGCGCCGCGTCGACGTCGTCAACATCGATCGGCTCGCCATGCGGGTCGCACGAGAAGCAGACGGCGGCGCTGGCAGAGAGTTGGTCGACGAGTACCGCATCACTGAGCACTGGCAGTCGTTCCTGTCTGAGCTCGGAGTGACGAGGTGGAGTGCCGAGTTCCTGGCAGCCGAGTGGGCTCAGATCATTCTGGGGCAGATGCTTGACTCCCCGGCCGACTACTTCAAGGCCCGCCGTCCCGGCCGCGGCAGGCCGCTCAGCCGAGAGGCTCGCGGCGAGGTCTGGCAGCTCGCCGAGCGGTTCACCAGCTGGTTAGACGGTCGGGGGGTCTGGACCTGGCGGCAGGTCGCCGTGCGCGCGGCTCGTCTGGAGGCGAATCGCGTGGCCGGCACACCACCACGCCACCGATACCGGCACGTCGTCGTCGACGAGGCTCAGGATCTCAGCCCCGCACACTGGAAGATGCTGCATGCCATGGTGCCCGACGGACCTGACGACATGTTCCTCGTAGGGGACACCCATCAGCGCATCTACGACAACCACGTGATGCTGTCGAACCTCGGCATCAACATCCGCGGCCGCTCGCACCGGCTAACCCTGAGCTATCGCACCACCCGGCAGATCCTCGCCACCGCCCTAGAGCTGTTGAGCGGCGAGGTGTATGACGACCTCGACGGCGGTAAGGACACCCTTGCCGGCTACCGGTCCCTACTGCGAGGCGGCAAGCCGACCTTCCGCGGCGCCTCGACCTGGGAGCAGGAGAAGAATCTCATCGCCGCCCAGATGCAGGCATGGCGCGATCTGCCCGGCGGGTCGGTGGCGATCTGCGTACCGACCCGAGAGCTCGCCGCCGACCTCGCTGCACGTCTCCAGTCCGACGACGTGGACGTGGTGGAGATCGGCCCCGATGGGCCGGTCAGATCGGACGGCGTGCACATCGGCACCATGCACCGGTTCAAGGGCCTGGAGTACATGCGCATGATCATCGCCGGGGTCAGCGATGGGCTCGTGCCGCACCAGGTGATCAACTCGTGGCGGGAGAACGATCCCAAGCGCTATCAGCGGGAGCGCCAGCGCTACCGGTCGATGCTTTTCGTGGCGGCGACGCGCGCTCGCGATGAGCTGGCCGTCTTCTGGCACGGAACGCCCAGCCCGTTCCTGACTCACCGCCTGGTGCGGTAGCCGAGACGACTGGTGTCGTGGTTGACCGGGAAGTCGGCACGATGGCTTCGGCCAACCTGCGGAACGTGCCCAGGTGACCGCACCCTTATCGTCAGCCGTTACGAGCCGAACGACGACCTGTTCGGGGTGCAGGGCGAGGTCCACGCGCTGGCGCAGCAGTCGCATCCCTTGCTGTTACGTGAGGTCCCGACTGTCGCTTGCGATGACTGCGTCGGGCAGCGGTAGAGCAGTAGACGCCTGCATGCCCCTCACCACGTCGACAAGGCGGTCTGCGGCGTTTTCCGCTGGCTCGTGCTCCCAGATTCGTATCACGGTCCAGCCCTCGTCCTCGAGTTGCCGGGTGGTCTCGCGGTCCCGCTCGCGATTCTTCAAGATCTTCGCCTCCCACCACGCGGCGTTGGCCTTGGGCCAGGTTGCGTGCTGCGGACAGCCGTGCCAGAAGCAACCGTCGACGAAAACAGCCAACTTGATACGGGTGAAGGCGATGTCGATCGTCCGGCGACGCGAGCTGGTGACTGGTACGCCGATCCGGTACCGAAGCCCTGCGCGGTGCAGGGCACGACGGATCGCCAGCTCGGGCTGGGTGTCCTTCCGGCGCTGTCGTTGCATGCGACCACTGACGCCGGCTGAACTCGGCACGGGACCGTCGGGCACAGCCTCACCGTAGTCGTGTGATCTCTGCCGTGGTCGCCGGGGTGTTTCTTCGGCTCCCGCTCCGCTAAGTTCCTCCGGGGGAAACTAAAAAGGTGGTGGATCTTGGGCCTGTACACCGTCTTCGCGGACTGGGCCAGGCGAAACGGCGTCGAGGCGGCCGTGCTCAGCTTTTCGGAGTCGTTGCCGGAAGCTCTCGTCGAGAAGTTTCGACGTCAGTTCGAGGCCGACAAGGCGAAGGTGCAGGCCGGCGGCCCGCCGATCATCACTGCCGGATCTGACGACTGGTACAGCGGGCCTGGAGATGCCGACCGCTATTGGCTCGCGTTGAAGGCCCGCTTCGATGCCGAAGGATGGCCGGCTGAACGGATCGGTTCCGTGGACTATTCGTCCAGTACCGTCGTGGCCCACACCCCTCGGCCGGACCGGCCCAAGTGGGACTCGAAGGGTCTCGTGGTCGGCTACGTACAGAGCGGCAAGACCACGAACTTCACCGCCGTCGTGGCGAAATTGGCAGACGTGCAGTACCGCCTTGTGATCGTTCTATCCGGCATCCACAACGGGCTTCGCCGCCAGACTCAGGTGCGCCTAGATCAGTATCTCAAGGACCTCAACCCGGACCGTTGGGTGACGCTGACGGAGGAGTCACGAGACTTCGTGAAGCCGTCGCACGACGCCTCGGCCGCTCTTAGCCCGGAGAAGACGGTTCTGGCTGTCGTTAAGAAGAATGCCGCCGTCCTCGGCAAGCTCATCAAGTGGCTCGACACGCCCAACGGAAGGAAGGCCCTCGAGTCCGCTCCGGTATTGATCATTGATGACGAGGCCGATCAGGCCTCGGTGGCCACCGGACGCATCAACCCGCTCATCCGCAGGCTGTTGAGCCTCATGCCCCGGTGCACCTACGTCGGGTACACCGCAACGCCCTTCGCCAATGTCTTCGTGGATCCTGCCCAGGACGACCTGTATCCGAAGTCGTTCATCCTCAATCTGCCACGTCCAGACGGCTATTTCGGGCCGAAAAGATCTTCGGTCGGGATGCCGTCGAATGGGAAGCGGGCGACGAGCAGGGTCCGCCGGACGGCTACGACATGGTGCGTCTCGTGGCCGAGGAGGACGTCCCCCTGTTGCGTCCAGGCAGCAAGGAGCCTGCGGACGGGTTCACCCCCACCATGATCGACGAGCTGGTGACGGCCGTTCATTGGTTCTGGCTGGCCACGGCCGCTCGCCGGGCCCGTGGCGACAACGACCACAGCACCATGCTCATCCACACGTCCGTCAAGATCGCCGTCCATGAGAGCTACCGAGCGCCCCTCGAGGCGCTCCAACGGAAAGCCAGGGCCGGACTGGCCTCCGGCCGACCTGAGGTGCTCGATCATTGGCGGAACCTGTGGGAGAAGGAGTCGTCACGAGTACCCGCCGAGGACTTCGACCGTAAGCAGAACTCGTTCGACGAGGTGCTGCCGCACCTGGACACTGTCATCGCCTCGACGCGAGTCGTTCTCGACAACTACCGAAGTCAGGACCGGCTCGACTACTCCGAGCCCTCCACAGTGGCAATCGCCGTGGGCGGGAACACACTTTCCCGAGGGCTGACCCTGGAAGGGCTCGTCGTCAGCTTCTTCGTCAGGGGGGCGACGGCGTACGACACTCTGCTTCAGATGGGTCGCTGGTTCGGGTACCGCACTGGGTTCGAGGACCTGCCCCGAATCTGGATGACGCCGAGTCTCGCAGGGGCGTTCCGGCACCTGGCGACTGTCGAACACGAAATGCGTGACGACATCGACCGCTATCAGCGGGAAAACCTGACGCCGACCCAGGCAGCGGTCAGGATCCGCACGCACCCGGCTCTGCGGATCACGGCCAAGATGGGCGCCGCCCAGCCAGCTTTCATTTCGTACGCCGGACGTCGCCTACAGACGCGGTACTTTCGGCACGGGGACATTGACTGGCTGGACAGCAACCTCCAGGCCGCGGAGTACCTCGTTCAGGAGGCGGTCCGGCATGGCCGGCTCGACGAGGACGTGGACGGTGCGCAGCTAGTTCGAGACGTCCCCGTGTCGCTCGTGAAGACTTTTCTCTCGCGTTATCAGGTGCACGAGGACTCCCCGGACCTGGACCCAGACCTCATGGTCAAGTACATCGACAAACAGCTCACGAGCGACCCGCCGAGTCTTGCCACATGGTCAGTAGCCGTCGTCATCGGTGATGGGGAGCCCCAGAGGCTGGGCGGCCTGGACATCCAGTATTCGATCCGGTCGCGGTTGAACGACGGTCAAGCTGAGCGTGCCGACATCAAGACGCTGATGAGTAAACAGGACCGCGCGCTCGATCTCGGTCTGACGCCCGCCCAGGCGCGGGCTCTGGGCGAGAGCGATCTTGTTGCGCTGCGCAACAACGACCCGGTCTGTCACGACCGGGGGCTGATCGTCCTCTACCTGATCGAGCCGACGAGCGAGCCCGTGAGCCCGAAGCAGGGCGCTGACCGTAAGACGCTGCTGCGTACCGCGCTCGACGCAGTGGGGCCGGTGGTCGGTATGGGCATCACCTTCCCGGGAGACGTCCAGACGAAGAGCATTCAGGCTACGCACGTCGCCGTAGACCTCACCGACGTCGAGAGCGAAAACGTCGACGAGGCGCTCGACGTCGACACCGAGGAGATGGTGTGACGGAGATTGAACCCACCACGCTCGAGCGTGCGTGGGCGGTTCTGGTGCCGCCGCGCGCGAAGGAGCTGGTGTCCTTCCCGCTCGAGGTCGTGTGCGGTGCGGAGCCGTGCCGCGTGGCGCTCGACGGCGCCGGCACCCGTCATCTTCTTGTTCCTGTGGGCGACGAGGCTGTGTCCGTCGACTTCAAGCCGGCGGTGCTGGGCATGGCGGTTCGTAAGCTCGGCTTCGGGGGCCCTGCCGTGGCGTACGTCGATGTGGCGTGCGCCGAGTCCGACCTCTTCCCCGAGTTCGACGAGGTCGTGACGGACGTGCTGGAGGCAGTGTCGGGGGCGCAGCGACCCGCGTCGGCCGCGATCGGGGCCGTGACACGCTGGCGGAGACTATTCCGGAGCCGTCTCCTCCGTGGTCTGTCGCGTCAGGCCAAGCTAGGGCTGTTCGCCGAGCTCACCGTGCTCTCCTCCCTAGTCGAAGCGGACCCCGGGTTCCCTTTGGAAGCGTGGCGGGGACCGCTCAACGAGCCGCACGACTTCGAGGCAACCGCCCGGTGCCTTGAGGTGAAGGGTCTGAGCGCCGCGAGCGATGCCATTGTCGTGCACGGGCTGGAGCAACTGAACACCCATGACGAACGTCCGTTGGACCTTGTCCTACTGCGGGTGGTGGAAGACCCTGACGGGCGGAGTGTGGGTGACCTCGTCGACGAGCTCCGCGACGCCGTAGCGTCGCGGGCCGCGCTCCGTACACGCCTGTCGGCGGCAGGCTGGTCCAAACAGCCCGATCGACCCGACCTCGACACCTTCGCGATCGAGGAAGTGCTCAGGCTCGTGGTAGGCGTTGGCACACCTCGCCTCGTTCCGTCGTCCCTGGGCGCCGGCGCTCTTCCGCACGGCGTCGGAGACCTGAGTTATCAGGTCGACCTCGCCGCGTTGCTTCCGCTGACCGCCGGGGCATCGCTGGCCGAGATCGCCGAGGAGACTGTTCGTTGAGCGGCCGCTGGTGGTCACAGCCGTTCGCGCCGGAAGGATCGGCCGCCGCGGAAGGCATCGTCAAACAGTTGGGCCGCCCTGCGCTTGACCCGCTCACCGTTCTGGTGAGAGAGGCGGCGCAGAACAGCTGGGACGCCCACTTACCGGAAGGCGCGGTGGAGTTCGGAGTCGATGTTCGTGTGCTGGGCGAGAACGTCGACGCCTGGCGCCAACTGCTGCTGCCTGGACCGCCGAGCGATTCGAACGTCGACCTCGACAATGCTCTGCGGCCCGACGCCGTGGTACTGGTCGTTTCCGACCGAAATACCGGCGGTCTGGGCGGTCCGCTCCGTGCCGGTGAGCGGGCGCGCGACGAGGAGACACCGGACTTCGTGCAGTTCCTCCGGAACGTCGGGGAACCGAGCGATCATCAGTTCGGCGGTGGCACGTACGGCTTCGGGAAGGGCATTTTCTACCGACTCAGTCAGGTGGGCGCCATCTTGGTGGACACCAACACGGCCGCGGGCGGCCCGGCTGGCCGGCGGCTGATGGGCGCCGCACTCGGACACAGCTGGTTCCTGGGCGATCGGCGGTTCACCGGTCGGCACTGGTGGGGGCATGTGGCGCCGGACGACGTACCGGACCCGATCCTGGCCGGGCAGGCGGACTCAGTAGCGAAGGCCCTGGGCCTACCCGGATTCGCCGACGGCCGTACCGGCACGGACATCGTGGTTCTCGCCGCCGACCTGGGCTCCACCGGGTGGGAGTCGTACGCACGGGAGCGGACGCCCGCGGAGGCCGCTACGTTCATCGCCTCCTCCGTACTGTGGAACTTGTGGCCCAAGATGATTCCAGACGAGCGCGGTCGCTGTATGCGCTTCGTCGTGGGCGTCAACGGCTCGCGAGTACCTGTCCCCGAACCTGACAGCTTCGACGAGCTGGCAACCTTCGTCGAGGCCCTGCATGACGTTCGGGCCGGTAAGGGTGCCTCATACTCGCGTACCGTCCCGCCGAGAAACGCTGGGTCCTTCGCGTTGGCCCTGGGGGCCGCTGGCGGAGGAGACACCCGCTTGGTGATCGCGGCGGCGAAGCCCTTTGAGGGACCGTCCCACCACGTCGCTCGGATGCGTGTCGCTGAACTGGTCGTGGACTACCTGCCGGGTCCGCCCCACCCTGACACACGCCTGTCCTACGGTGGGGTGTTCAAGGCGTCCGAGGACGCGGACGCACTGTTCGCGTCCGCCGAGCCGCCAACGCACGATGACTGGATCGCCAAGGGGCTGAGCGGGTCAGCGCGAGGCGTTGTCCTCGGAGCGCGCACCTTCGTCCAAAAGCAGGTGGACGAGAAACTCGGCTTCGGAACCCAGGCTGGTGGCTCAGGCGACCATGGCCTGGGGGAACTGTCGGCTCTGCTCGCGGGAATTGTGCCCGCTCGGATCGGCGTTGGCCGGGATACCGACGGGCCGGGCGGGAGGGGTGGCCCTTCAAGTGGTGGAGTGGTAGGCCCGATGGTGGGCGGTAGCTCGGGCAGCGGTTCGTCGTCGCGGCGGGGACGGAAGCCTCGCCTGACCGGCACACCGTCTCTGCAGATTCATCATGGACATCCGTACCTCGTCGCTCCCGTCATGGTGCCTGCGGATGTAACCGCCAGGATCGTGTCAGCTGACGTGGAGGTCGTCGTGGAAGGCGGCGGCCGCGAGAACGAGCCCCCGTTGGGTGCCGCGCTGCCGCAAGTCATGCAATGGCAGTCCGTTACCGGGAACGTTGTCGTGTCGGGAAGGAGCATTCACGTGCCCGCCGGTGAGGAATCCGAGTGGTACGTGTATGCCACACATGTTCCCGACGCCGTCGTGCGGTTCCGAGTGAGCCAGGTGGCGTCCAATGCCAGCTGACGTCCGTCCCTATCTCGTACCGCAACCCGGCATTGTTGTGTGGCAACCGTGGATGTTGCTCGGCGCCCAGGAGTGGTGCCCGTTGCCGGCCGCGGTCGACGGGTGGGATCCGGGCACGGACCTGCGTGTCGCGCGGCGCGTACAGGTCGATGCACAAAGGTTTCGTCAGGAGACGGGACTCGAGCTCGATGACGTGGCGTTGACCGTTTCGTGGACCAGTTCGACGACCAATATGACAGAGGCATCTCCTCCGGTGCGGTTCGATCCGAGTGGCGCTACAGTCGCCGACACCATCCTCGTTGGGGAGCGCTTGTCCGGGATCCTGACGCTTCGCACTACTGTCAGCCTGGTTCGCCCCTCGGACAGGCGAGCGATCGGGGTGGCGGCCGTTCCTGGCTCCGTGCTTGCCGAACACGTCCAGCAAGTTGTGCTGGAAAGCGTGTCCTCCATGTTTCCCGTGCATGAGATCGACTTCTCGCACACGCGTCTCTCGCCAGCCGCCAGCTGGCATCTAGAGACCAGCACAGACCTCACCGCACCGTTCTACGGAACGTTCCGCGTGCTCATCAACAAGCGTGATCGCGAGTTGAGCGCAGCCGTTGCCCGTGGCGCGAAGGACCGAAGGCAACAGGCCCTGCTGGACGAACTGCACGGGGATGTCGCCGCGCTGCTGCTGGAGCTTGCGCTGCATCTTCGTGACGAACTTGCCGAGCGCGAGGAATGGCCATCGGACAGCGTCGGCGACGTCCTCTCGAGGACGGTAGCTGCTTCGCCGCTGCCAGTTGCTGCTCCACCGTCGCCAGCCGAACTGGCCGACTTCAGGACCCAGGTCTCAGGCGCGATCAGGCATCTCGGGAGGGGGCGGATCTTCCAGTGAGTGAACTGTGGCCGCATCTTCCGGCGGTTGTAGGCGCGGCAATGTATGCCCAGATCAGTGAAGGGAGGCCCTCTGTTCCGTCTGAGAGCCATCCGGATCAGACCTGGGCCCCTGTCGGTGGTCGCGTGTCCGGGAAGGGGGTACGGGAGCTGATCGACGCCGTGTCGACGCTCGCCGAGAAGCACGGCTTTCCCAAGGCGGCCGGCCCGGATGCGCGAATCGCCTTCGACCGGGACGCCGCCGGGCTGATCCGCAGGCACATGGATCTATCCTGGGCCGAAGCGGGCAACCGAGACGTGTGGTCCTTCATCTCTCTCGTCGCTCTACCGCACGTCACCTTGTGGCGCTTCGGCCGGGACAACAGGGAACGGTGGGTGGCGACCGATCTGACCAGGCACACGTGGGCGCGGCTTTGGTGGCAGGCAGTGGTCTTCGCCGGCCACGAGCAGATCCTCGTCGCCCTCAGTGAGAGCGACCTCAACCAGCTTCTCGAGCGGCGCAGCATCGGCGGCGATCCACGCCTCGTACGTGAGACTGCTCGCGCCGTCGTAGAGCTTCCCGGCGATACTCCCCGGAGACGGGTCATCCGCGACGTCACACTCCGGTTACTGCGGTACCTGGCGTTCCTCGATGTTCGAGCTCTGAGCGACCAGCAGGTACGAGATCTGTGTTCTGCGCTTACCGCCGAGACGATCATGCGTCTGCCGCGAGACGCACCGCGTGGTTAGTGTCGGTCCAATGTGGCGGCAATGTGCTTCGCCAGACCTGCCGCCAGCTCTACCGGCACGGCGTTGCCGATCTGTCGGGCGATCTGGATCTTGGTTCCGCACCACTTGAAGTCGTCCTTGAAGCCCTGCAGCAGTGCCGCCTCGTGGTGGCTCAATGCCCGGTGTTCCTCAGGGTGCAGGTAACGACCCTTCTCGGGCTTGAAAAACTCTGTCCTGATGGTGACTGAAGGTCGGTCCCAGCGAAGGCGTGCGAACACGTCCATGCCGTCGGTCCGTCCCACCCAGCATGGGGCAAGGAGGTGTGGAGGGAGGCTACGCCGATCCCCCTCCGGCGGGATGCTCCTCATGCGTTCGATCGAAATCTCCGTGTACCTTCGTGCGAAGTCCAGGGCCGACGCCTTAAAAGCTCCTGGTACCTGCTGCCCGAAGAACCGGTCCGTGTCGTCCGGAAGCTCGGTGTTCTCCGGGATGACGGAGTTGCGGAGCTCCCAGATCGTGTCGCGTACGGTTCTCCATTCTTCTCGGGGTAGATCCCCGTCCGGTACCTCTATCCGCTGATAGTCCTTGTGGGTCCCGATGACGATGAATCTGCGGCGCAGCTGCGCCGCTCCGAAATTCGCGGCGAGAACCGTCTTGTATCTCAACGAGTAGTTGCTGAGCAGTCCATCAGGCATCGTCTCTTCCTCAAAACTGTGGAATTGACCGGAGCGCTGGAACTGCGGTACGTTCTCGAGCAGGAACGCCGCGGGTTTGATCTTCACCAAAGCCTGGACGTATTGGCGCCACATCGAGTTGCGGGGATCGCCGATGTCGCGCTTGCCCAGGCTGGAGAAGCCCTGGCAGGGTGGTCCGCCGATTACCACGTCAGCGGATGGCAGATCTCCCTTCACCCATTCCGCGATATCGCCCCAGTAGACGTTCTCTTCGCCGAAATTCGCTGCGTACGTCGCTGCAGCGGCGAGGTCGAATTCGACGGCCCCCACCGACCGGTAGCGGCCGGTGCTGTGAAAGCCGGACGTCAGACCGCCGCAACCGGCAAAGAGGTCGACGACTCGAAGCTTGTCCGACCCGCCGTCCAACGTGTCGGTCACCCTTTCCTCCTGCCGGAAGCCGCCGCCACGAACAGATCGTTGGGGGCAATGGAGCAATGGTATTGATCAAGTTCGCCGCTGCTGCGGAGGCGCGCCGGCCGCCCGGTGGCGGGAGGGGGGAGGTGTTCCAACGGCCCTCTTCTTTCGTCGATCAAGGGTTCCGGACACGTTTGCGCCGACCGTACAGGCCACCTACGACATCGGTTGCCCGCCGGTCCGTGCAGTGCTCGACCGCAGGATGGGAGGAGACTTGCGGTCCAGCAGCGTAGCTGAAGAGCCTTCGCGTCTCACCCATGGGGAGGCCACCGACGAGCCGGGCATCCTGAGCCGCGCCATGCGGGCGCCGCCGGGAGGAGGCCGGAGACGTCGCGCTCGCATCGTCAACCCTGGCTCAGCCACGACTGCAACGGCTCTCAGGAGCCTGTTCTCGGTCCGGGAACGACGGAGCGTCGGACTCGCGGAAGTGCTTGGTCGCCTTCTCTGACCCAGCGACTCCAGGAGAGCGGGGCGTACCGGTTCGCCTGGAGGCTATCCAGATCGGGATTGCGGCGGTCGTCGATCCAGCGCAGGTCGATCGCGTCGCCGCGGTCGGAGGCGTCTACGACCGCGATGTCCAGGGCAAGGTTCGGGAAGCTGCCGCCCGTAGTTTCATCCTGCTGTACAACGTGCTCGAGGTGCTGGATGACTCCAACCCCGCAGAACTCCACGTGGCCTTTAACCAGGGTCTGTCCGTCTCGCTCTACCGTCACGGAGCGGAACAGCAAGAGTGGCGGAGCGAGCAGTCGGTCCTCCATGGTGGTAGCTGCAAAGAGGGGCCAGGCCCCGAGCAGGGCCTTGTTGCCAGCGGTGGTGCCGAGCGAACCAGGGGTGTTTGCCTTGTGGTCTCCGTAGTAGCGAACGTGGCCGTGGTCCAGGTCGAACTTGTCGTGCCAGGGATTGGTTGCATGCCCAGCCTTCCAGGGACTGGATCGAAGGGCAATGACCGGCCGTCGTACCCCGTCCGGCCCGTGGACGTTTGCCGGCGCGTTGATTCCTCGCTCCAGCATGATGCGGGGCAGGCTACTGTCCGGCGACGGCATCACGAAGTAGTAGTTGAGGTAGCCGTCCAGCGTCTCCTCAAGGTGGCTGGCATCGCGCGCGTAGCGAAGGATGTCGTGCGTCCGGACGATGCGGGGCTTCATGATCACATCGTGCCATCTTCGAACTGCGCGCCGGGCGTGGCGGGGACGTCATCGCGGGCGGGCGGCCGGGCTGGCAATGGGCCTCGACCTGCCCGACCGGGTGCTGCTGGTCGCCACGTACTGGCGTGCCAAGCTGACCATGCGCCAGATCGGCCTCTGTTCGGGGTATCGCACTCCGCCGCCCACCGCGTCATCGACACCCTCGGACCCTTGCTGGCCCTGGCGCCGACCCGTCGACGTCCGGTCGACCAGGTCGCGATCGTCGACGGCACGCTGATCCCCACCTGCGACCACCGCCTCGCCGCCCCGAGCAAGAACTACCGTGACTCGACCAACCTGCAGGTCGCCATCGATGCCACCACCCGCCTGGTCGTCGCCCTGGTCGACCCGCAGCCCGGCAACCGCAACGACACCATCGTCTACCGGACCTCCGACTTCGACCAGAAGCTGGACGGGCGGCCGGTCATGGCCGCCGGCGGCCACCAGGGAGCTGATAGCAGCGTCGGTGGTCGAACCGACGGCTTCTTGCCCTCATCCGTTAGGGGACTTGGCAGCTCGGTCGGCGACGAACGTTCCCTTCCCCTGTTGGCCTTCGACCAGGCCTCGGTCGCGAAGGATCCGTAGTGCCGCCTGTGCGGTGGAAATACTGACCTTGTACTGCTCGGCCAGCTGCGCGTACGTGGGCAGCTTGTCGCCTGGCGCCAGCTCTCCGCTGTCGATCTGCTTTGTGATGGCGTTGACGACACGTAGATAGTCCGCGGGTCGGTTGGGCATGTGATGGCACTCCTCGCTCGGCTCTTCGATTTGAGCACGAGGGCGTCATCAACTACAAGATGCATGTTGACTTAGGTAAGTACGTCACCTAACGTCGTTGACGCGGGTTTCCTCGCTCGGCAGCTTGGTTTCCCGCGCTTTGGGTGAATGCCCGAACGGTGTCGGGGCAGCGGCTGTGACAGAGCTCCTCATGTCGTCAGAGCTGTCCCGGCATCCCGAGACTGCGGCTCTTGGGGCCCGACGACTCGGCACGTAGCACCGGCTGCGCCAACAGCAACATGTGAATGCTTCCGCTGCTCAAAGTGGCTTCGGAACGCTAAGCAGGCCCGGGGTGGGTCCTGGGCTCCGGTCGGTACGGACGCGCGGTCGTACCGACGACCCCGCCCGCCTCGGCGCCGCAACAACCGTTCAAGGAGGGCCATGGACTCGATCGGAGAGATCCTCGGCGAACTACCCCTACCGCCCTACGTCACCGCCGAAGGCATCGGCTTCGCCGTCAAGGCGGTCACCGTGCATGTCGCCGAGCAGTGGCCCGACGGCCTGCGCTGCCGCAACGACCGCGCACCCCACCCCTGCCAGCTGCACCGCTGGGGCCGCCGGGTCCTCGACCACCGCGACCTCACCGACCGGCGGATCCGAGCGCTGGTCGCCGAGCGGGAGGCGCCGCAGCGATGATCTACGTGACTGGGGAACGCCTGCACCCGCCCCACGCCCGCATCGCCTCCTTCGACACCCGCTGGCGCGGCCTCGACCCCGGCCAGGTGCACGACTACCTCAACCGGGTGGCCGACGAACTCGAACGCCTGCACCGCGAGCTGACCACGGCGAACACCGAGGCCGAACGCATCCGCCAGGCGCTGCGGCAGTGGCAGTCCCGGCACACCGGCTGCCGCCTCACCGATCCAGGTCCACCGAACAGCCGGTGGCAGCGATGACCCCACCCCGCTGGATCATCCATCTTCCCACTACCCTGACCAGCCTCGACGGGGCCATCACCCTGGCCGCAGCCCTACGCGACTCGCTCGGCCACGTCGCCGCCATCGACTTCGGCGAGACCACCCTCAGCGAGGAGGATCAGCAGTTCCTGCGTACCCGGATCTGGTGCGACGCCAAGCTCGACGGGGCCGCCCGCTGCCGACGCCGCAACGACCACGACGGCCCGTGCGGGGCCACGGACGAGGGCCCCCACCGGTAGCCTCCGGGGAGGCCCGACGCCACCCACGACGATCTGCTGGCCGGCTTCACGGCTCCCCAGCCGTACACCATAGAGGCCGTCGCCGGCGCTCCCCGCGCGCCCGGCATGCATGTGGTCCTCGACGGCGGCGTGGTCATCTATGTCGGCCGGACGAGGCGGGGTCTGCGGGATCGCCGCCGGCAGCACCTGACCGGCAGCCGCGAGTCATCGGTGCTGCACGAGCAGGTCGGTCAGCTCCTCGACGCCCCGGGCAACGCGGCGTCGGCCGCCGACATCGCGGGCTGGCTGGGTCGGTGCGAGGTCCGCTGGTAGGAGGCCGACAACCCGGAGGGTGCGAAGGAAGCCCTGGTCCTGGCCCTGAAGCCGCGCTTCAACCGGCATGTGCCAGGGCCGCGCCGCCTAACCGGCGCTCAAGTCGGCGAAGGCCTCCGTCGGGTGTTGGCCGCCGTTCATGACCGGCCAGAGGTGGGTCCTGGATTATGCACCCGGTGGCTCCTGACGGAAACCGCGCAAACTCGCATCAGTCCGTGTCTGCCAGCGCACGCTGGGTTGGCAGGTGCCCATGCTCCACGAGCCGATCCCGATCACTCCTGGGCAGCCGGTCCCCATTGGGATCGAGGGACTCGACCAGGTCGATCAGTCGATTTTGCAGCTGGACCAACCGCTGGTTCCCGTCGATGCCACCCTGCTCGATTGCGTCAACCTCAAAGCGGAGGCGGTCGAACCAGGCAGCGAATCGGGCATCGTTGTCCAACCGTTCACAGAATGTCGCGTATCCCATCACCTCTTGCCCGGCGCCGTTTGAAGACTCCCCCGGCGTCAGCACTAGCTCGCCGATGGCGCGTTGTTGGCCGCGAAAGAGGCGGAACGGTCCCTCGACGCTGTCGGTCCCGAGGATGTCTCTCGTGCGTCCGATTCGGGCAAAGAACTCTTTGGTGCCCTCGACATCGCCGATGTCGAGGAAGCGCTGATCTCGGCGGATGATTTCCAGCCAGGCCAGGTACTCCGCTAGGACGTACACGGTGTTGTCGCGAACGTAACGTTCTTCCTCCGGGTCGCCGCCATGCAGGTACGTGGTCAAGAAGTTCCGGCTGATGGCGTTGAACAGCCGCGACTGAAGCGAGTGGGCGGCCCAGAGTAGAGGCTCGCGGTACCGTCGGAACAACTCTTCGGCGAGTTCCGCTTTGCTTCGTCGGTGAGCCTGTTCCTGCAGTCGATGCTGCAGGACCGCAGCTCGGTACGTCGCTCTGCTGCTAAGCAGGGCACTGACCAGCGATACACCGGCAGACGTCACTGCGATCATCATCTCTGGCCGCATGTCCCCAGTGTGCCGGATTAACGGACGGTGTGTGCTCCGAAGCAGCCGGCAACCTTGGCGGCTCCGCGCGGACTCGGTGAGGTTCAGCTCCGGCGAGAGAGGCGCTGCGGGCCCGGAGAGGTCCACTGTCCGGGCCCGGCCGGGCTGGAGAAACGGCATGGCGCCGAGGATCCGGTCGGGCGGGTCGGGCACGGCGAGCAGAGCGGAAGGGGTTCACCGCCGAGATCGTCTTCGGTCGCTGCCCAGGCTTCGGGAACGCAACGTCGTCAAGGACGACGACTTCTGGTCAGTGCCCGCTTCCGGCATTCTCCCGGCGGGGCGTCGGCAGCCGGCGGGATCAGTCGCCGTAGAGCCGTGGACGGCGCTGTGCCGGAACACGAGCGGCCGTGAGGTGGCCGGGGGATTGCCGGTAGGGTCCCGGAGATGCCTTGTGGGGAGGTGTGGTCGATGCTTGCTGGGCTGGAGGTGCCGCCCGCCGTCGAAGCGGAGCGGGTGATCACCGCCGTACTGGCCGACCTGGGCTCCGGCAACCACCGCGGCGTGGTGGTCGACTCGCCACCCGGCGCCGGCAAGTCGACCCTCGTGGTGCGGGCTGCCGTCGAGCTGGCCGCCGCCGGCGAGCCGCTGATCATCATCGCGCAGACCAACGAGCAGGTCGACGACCTCATCGAGCGCCTCGCCCACAAGGCCCCCGAGCTGCGCATCGGCCGCCTCTCCGCCGCCGACTACCGGCCCTCCGACCGGGTCAGGGCGCACGAGACGGTCCGGGTCGCCGCCAAGGTCGCCGACCTCGCCGGCCCGGCCGTCATCATCGGTACGGCCGCCAAGTGGGCCACCGTCACCGAGGGCTCGTGGCCCTGGGCGATCGTCGACGAGGCGTACCAGATGCGGTCGGACGCCCTGCTGCGCGTGGCCCGCCGGTTCGAGCGGGCGCTGTTCGTGGGCGACCCGGGCCAGCTAGATCCGTTCTCCACCGTCGAGACCGCGCGCTGGACCGGCCTGACCTGGGATCCGATGCAGTCGGCGGTGGCGGTGCTGCTGCGGCACAACCCCGAGCTGCCCGTCCACCGCCTGCCCGTGTCGTGGCGGCTGCCGGCGTCGGCGGCGCCGGTGGTAGCGGCGGCGTTCTACCCGTTCACCGGGTTCCGCGCCGGCACCGGCCCCGACGACCGGGCGCTGTCGTTCACCGAGCCCGGCCCGGGGGACGCGCTCGACGCGGCGGTCGAGCTGGCCGCGGCGACGGGCTGGGCGCTGCACGAACTGCCGGCCCGGCACACCCTGCGCACCGACGCGGAGGCGGCTTCGGCGTGCGCCGCGCTGGCGCTGCGGGTGTTGCGGCGGGGAGCGGTCGCCGTCTCCGAGCACGCGGCCGGCGCGCCGGTCACCGCCGACCGGATCGCCGTCGGGGCCGCGCACCGCGATCAGGTCGCGGCCATCCGCGCCCATCTTGGCGAGGCCGGGGCGGGCGTCACCGTCGACACCGCGAACCGGCTCCAGGGCCGCGAGTACGACGTGACGATCGTGCTGCACCCGCTGTCCGGTCGGCGGGATGCCACGGCCTTCCACCTGGAGTCGGGGCGGCTGTGCGTGCTGGCGTCCCGGCACCGGCACGCCTGCATCGTGGTGACCCGGGCGGGCATCGGCGAGCTGCTGGACGCCCACCCCTCGACCGAGTCGGTGCACCTTGACGTGCCCGTCAAGTTCCCCGACGGCTGGGCCGCGAACCAGACAATGCTCGCGCACCTGGGCGGGACGTAACCGCCAATTGTCGAGCACGTGCGGTACAGCCGCCTGGGTAAACGGCGGCCCCATCCAGCTGCCGTACGACATGCCGGGCAGCGGGAGTAGGCCGCTGTCAGGTGACGGACGGTGCGTCCTGCCGGTCCGGCATCCACGCGAGGATGTCCAGCAGGCGCACGTCGGAGAGCCGGCCCGCCGCCTCCACCACCAGCGGATCATGGTGGGCGCTCGCGGCGGCCCGCAGCTGGGCGAGGCCGTCGGCCGCCCGCACCACGTCCTGCCGGTATGCCGCCCAATAGGCCCGCCGTGGTGGCGCATGCCGGCTGCCGGCCTGGGCGAGATCCCGCGCCGCCACCTCGGCGGCCTGCCGGTACCGCTTGAGTAGAGCGCTGTCGAGAATGAGGAAGAGGCCCGGCCGCACCAGGTGCAGGGCTTTGCTGACCTTGGCATGGCCGAGCGCGCGCGGACGATCCTGCAAGAAGTGGCGGTACAGACCCAGGGCGCGGTTGTAGAGGCCGTCGTCGCGCATCGGATCGGCGTCCCGGAGGTGGGCGTGCACGGGCACGTCGTCCCAGGGGGCGGTTTCGCTGAGTCGGAGCAGGTGGTATTCCTGCTCCCGGCTGATCCTGCTGCCCATCCACGGGGAGCGGGTCACCTTGATGAGCTCCGGTGTCAGGACAGGGTGTGTGCCGGCGAGCCAGTCGTAGGCGCGGATGGTCCTGCCGTGCCGATGGCAGTAGGCCGCGAACACCGCCAGCGGGTCCTCCACCGGTCGACCGGCGACGTCTATCGAAAGCACTGCGGCACCTGCCTTTTCGGCCCGGACGGGCGGTGAGACGGCGATGCCCTTGACCCTGCTGCGGATGCGTCCGTCCGGGCAACCTCCGGGCAGCCGCCTCGCCGCCGCGGCCGGCCGGTCACCGTCGGCCGAGCGGACCGTCACGCGTCGGGTGTTGGGCCGTTTCCCCGTCTGGCCTCTGCATCGGGACGTTCTTCGGACTGAAGATTCATTACCATCACCGTTCTTCGGTGAGCCGCTACCCGGTGGCCGATAGGCGAGGCGTGGGCCGTGAGGCCCTGACGAGGAGTCCGTGATGCGTGTCGGGTCCGATGCCCGAGGTCAGTTCGCGCGGCTGAGCAAGAGCCGGTACCACTCAGCGGTGGTGGCCGCGAACCGCGCCTACCTCGCCGTAGCCGTGCCCGACGCGGCCGCCACCGAGCGCGACTACTGGACCCTCTCCTGCCTGCCGAACACAACCCGGGATCCGCAGCGCCTCTCCGCAGTGTGCATGCGAACGATGGAGACCTTCGTCCTGCATGAGCCCTTGGACCCGGCGAACGAGGGAATGGCCGAGGGGTTCGTGGTGGTCCGGCGGTCGATCCTGAAGCGACACTGGTCGACTGGCCGTGCGCTCGGCAGGGCGTTCCCAGGGCTCACCGAGGAACCCTCGGACTACCGCGACGCCGGTCCGGACCAGGCCAGGGTCTGCGGCCGGTACGACCGGCTGATCGCCGCGCTCGCCGACGAGCGCTTCGCCGAAGCGGTACGTGACCTGACCTCGTCGCTGCTCACCGCGAAGACGATGCAAGGCGCCGGCCACAGCGCTCCGCTCGTTGACGAGGTCCTGCGCCACGTCGCGCGGACAGCGGAGTGGGTCTACCCGGTCAACGACCAAAGCGAGACGTGGGGCCATGACCAGGGCGTGCTGGAGACCTTTCGCGCCTTCAAGGCCAACAAACCATTCGTCGTCTGGCACCTCTCCTCGTGCTTCCACCAGATCAAGGCGGGCGACCGGATCTGGGTGTACGCCACGAAGCCGTACCAGCGGATCGTCGCCGCCGGCACAGCCTGGGCCGATCCCTACCCGTGGATGAACGATGAGGGCCGTTCCGAGTGGCGGCTGGATATTCGATGGGATGTGCCGCTGACCCGCTTCCTGCTGACGCACCCCGTGCCTGGGCCTGATGTGCTCGACAAGTTGGTGCAGACCGTCCGCTCCCTCCAACCGGCGGAGTCTGACCGGCTGGCGAAGATCTTGGAAGACGGTCGTGCGCCGGGACCCGAGGAAATGCCGGAGGGGCGGCGGCGTCGGCTTGCTCAGGTCACCGCTCGGCAGGGCCAGGCGGAGTTCCGCCGCCGGCTGATCGAGGCGTACGACGGCAAGTGCGCGATCAGCGGTTGCGACGTAGAGGCAACGCTGCAGGCGGCGCATATCGAGCCGTACGACGGCCCCGCCACCAACCGGCTGATCAACGGCCTGCTGCTTCGCGCGGACCTGCACAATCTCTTCGATCAGGGCCTGCTCTGGATCGACGACTCCTACCGGGTGCGGATGGTTGAGGGCCTCGGCCACTACGCCCAGTTTGCCGGCCGCAAGCTGCGGCCGATGGTCGATCCCGCGCACCGGCCGGACCTGAGGGCGTTGCGGCGGCACCGGCACGACCAAGGAATCGAGTGAATGCTCGACGATCGGTAACCAGCGGGCGGCGGCGACGTCTGACCCTGGTGGCAGAGGGCTGAACTGGTGACGGTCGATGATGCGCACCGATCGATGTGCGGACGACGGAGCTAATCACCTGCCCCCGGAACATCTACGACTGGCTCGGCCCGGCCGGGGTGCGCGGCGTCGTGATCCGCTGGCTGCGCCTCGTCGCGGCGGACGCCGAGCTGGCGCCGTACCTCATCGGGGTGGACGGTCCGCGGCTCGCCACCTACCTGGCGGCGCAACTGCTTGCGGCGCTGGAGGCCCGACCGGCGGGCGACCGACGGGCGGCGCTTGGCGGCGGCTGGGGTGGACCGATGAGCAGTGCTGGCGGTGCTCGACTACCTGGCCGCGGTGCTCTGCGCCCTCGACCTGCCCTTCGACACGATCGTGCAGGCGCAGCGGGAGGTCGACGCGTGACCGCCGCACCACGCAGTCCGCGCGGCGGGCCGCGCGGCGGACGACTGCGCCATAGCCGCCAGAATGTGCAGTCCGCAAGTGCGATGACGGGGCTGCCGGGTGGCACGCTTCCTCGATACCGTCCGGGGATGACCGAGATCGGGTACGACGACCTGCTCGCCGGCTTCACGCCTGCCCTGCCGTACACGATGGACACGGCAGAAAGCGCGCCCCGCGCCGCCGGCGTTCACGTGGTCCTCGCGGGCGACACCGTCATCTATGTCGGGCGCACCGGTAACCTGCGGGACCGGCTGCGCCAGCACCTGACCGGCAATCGGGGTTCGTCGGTGCTGCACGACCAGATCGGGCAGGAGCTCGACCGGACCGGCCCGGTGGCGACGGCCAGCGACATCGCCCACTGGCTGAGCCGGTGCGTCGTCCGCTGGAAGGAGACGGAGAATCCGGAGGCCGAGAAGGAGGCCCTGGTGCTCGCCCTCGGGCCGCGCTACAACCGGCAGCTGCCCCGACCCCGCCCCGGTGACCGCTGAACCCTTCACGCCGGTCGATATCCGCGGGAACCTCACAGAGCGTGTATTTGTCTACACGGGGGGTGGGCGCGAATGGGTGTCGCCGACGGGCCGTCGCAGTGGTCGATCGAGAAGTTCGGGTTCGGCCGGGCGGTGGCGTTGCGGAAGGGGATCCCGGCCGCGTCGACCGCGCGGTGGCGCGGGCCATGGGTGCTCGCGAGGCGCCCGAGATGATGACCGACCACGCCTTCGGTCCGGTCCGCTGGAAGGGTCAGTACGAGGAGCTGTTCGCCCACCTCCACGATTTGCCCGACGTGACCCGCATCCACCCGGTGCGGGCCCAGGTCGACAAGCCCGGGACGGGCGTGCCCGGCACCGGGTAGACCGTCGGCGTCGGGAAGGGCGAGCCGGGCGGCGGCGCGGGCGGCGGGAAGAATTAAACGGTACGGCGGATCCGGTCGCAACCCAGCGCCGCCCAGTCACACTCCGGCACGAGCGAGGTGTTGCCGCCCTCGAAGCGCAGGTGATAGCGCACCCCCACGGCGGTCAGGTCCAGCGGCGCCGGGCCGGTGTTGGTCACCGCCAGCATGAGCTGCTTGGTTGTTCGTCGGCGACCAGTCGAGGTTGAGGTGGTCGACCCGGGCCCGCCCGTACGCGGTGCGGACCGAGGTGGCCGCTAAGGTGCGTCGCTCGCGGCCGGCGGACAACTGCCCGAGCCGGCGCTCGCGCTGCTCCACGAGGCGGCACTTCTCCCCGCTGGGCCGGCGCTTCTCGTTCTGGTCGAGCAGGTCGATCAGCGGTTTCTGTAACTGGACGAGTCGCTCGTTCCCGCTGTGGCCCTCGGACTCTTAATCCGCGGGTTCGGGGTTCGAGTCCCTGGCGGCGCACCAGCAATAAAGGCTCTGGCCTGGTGGTTCTCCACCTGGCCGGAGCCTTTTCGTATCCGTGGCGATGGCTGGGTGCTCGGTGGGTGCTCGGGAGCGGTGGGACCGTTCCGGCTGTCGGTGGAGGTGGTGCAGTGGTTATGGACACCTGCTCGGGTCCGATGGCGGAGGCGAAGGTCTCGCCCCGGCTGGGGTTCCCGTCCCGCCAATGATCCGAGGCTCGGCAGTGTCGCTGTCCGTGACGGTCGCCGGGCTGGCACCGCTGTAGCGGACCGTCTTCGTCGAGCCGGCGAGGCATGCGTCAGAGCGCCATCTGGCGATCGACACCGGGTCGCGAGTCTGTTCCTGGAGATCAGCCGGCGGTGGGCGGCTTTGACCGCATCGCCACTTCTGTCCTCAGCTCTTCGGCTGATTCACTGAACAGTGATCTCCAGGATCGGCCCCGGAACCCCGATTTGAGTACGCGGGTGCTCGCACGTCCCGCCGGCGCTTCGCCTAACAGCCCGCCCGGAGCGTTGTTTCCGGGTCGCGGGCGTCCCGGCGCCAAGGTCTCCAGGTTGGTCCACTGGCTACTCTCCGTTACGTACTGGGGAAACCGGGTGTCGGACTGCCGGTGTCCGGAGGGATCATTGGGAGATGGGTGACCACGTGGCCGTGCGGCGGTTGTCGTCGCGACGGTGGCGGGTCCTGTCGTTCCTGGCGCAGCACGGTTCGGCGTCGACGCTGGACGTGGCGCTGGTCTGTGCCGTGTCGCGGCTGACGGCTCACCGGGATCTGGTCTGGCTTCACGCGGCGGGGCTGGTGCGCCGCGAGCGCTCCGAGGAGGACCGCACCCACACCTGGTGGTACGAGGTCACCGCCGAGGGGACCGAGGTGCTCCGCCACGACCTGACGGCGTCGGGGCGGCCGGTTCCGTTGCGGTTGGGCCAGCGGCCTCCGGGGGCGGCGGACGCCCTGCTGTTCCTGCCGTTGCTCGAGGTGTCGCGGCGAAATCCCGGGCGGTGCGAGCTGTTCCAGTGGCTGGCGACGATGGAGACCTCGGCGTGGTTGCGCCAGCACGACCTGGCGCAGCTGCGGGCCGACGGCTACGGCGTGTGGCTGGAGGACGGGCGGTGCCTGCGGTTCCTGGTGCACGTCGACCGTGGCGCGGTCGGTGACGTTGTCGCCGAGCATGAGCGGCGGACTTCGGGGCTGGGCGGATTGCTGACCAGCTACCGGCGTACCGACCGGGCGCTGCCGGTCGGAGCGGTGTTGATCATCGTTCAGGACGCCGAGCGGGAAGAGCAACTGCTGGTTGACTTGGTCCGCGAGCCGCTGCGACCGAGGATCGCTGTAACCACCAGGAAGGTGCTGTATCGGTACTGGCCCAATGATCAGGTGTGGAGGATGCCCGAGGACGGCAGCGTCCGGCGGCTGACCGACCTCGGGGTCTGATCTCGTTCACGCCTCCGAAGTCGTGATGCACTTTGGAGTCAGCTGCGATCAGTGCTGCCGGCCGGCACCTCGCCGGCCAGCCGGGTCGCCGCTTCGAACGCCGTCGCCCACGGGAAAGCCTTCTGGCGACCGTTGCCGCTGCCGGGCGGGTGTGGCTCCCATCCGTCGTCGGTCCCGAGGAGAACCCGTACGCGCTCATTGCGAAGGGCCGCTATGGCGCGCTGGAAGGGCGCGCGGGCGGCCAGGGCGGCGTTGACGAACGGGACAACCACGGTCGGCACCTGCCGGCCGATCAGCTCGGCGACCGTCGTCATCGAATAGTTGTCGGCAATGCCGAGGGCGATCTTGTTGACGGAGTTGTAGGTGGCGGGCGCGATGATGAGCGCGTCCGCGGCGGGGAGCGAGCGGCGGGTGCCGGGGGACGACCGGTAAGTGGACCGAACCGGGTGCCCGGTCAGCTCTCTATCGCTTCCGCGTCGATGAACTCGAGGGCGCTGGGGGTGGCGGTGACCGCCGTTGTCCACGACTGCTCTGTCGCGGTTGTGACCAGTTGTGTCACGTCCGCGGCGGGCCCGGCAGCGCAGACGACGATCTGCAGGTGGCCGCTAGTCATACGCGAATCCCGGGTTGCTGAGCGAAGTCGAGGACAGCGCTGCGAACGTGCCCCCGGGTAAGGACTGCCAGGTCGCTGGCGATGCGCTGAACCGTTGGCCGGCAGCGAATCTCCTCTGGTGCCACCTCATACGCGCTACGAAGCGCGTTCAGACCGTGCTCGTAGCGTCCCCACTGCGTGTAGGCGCGGGCCACGTCGACGATCAGGGAGGCCTTACGTTCGGCGAGGCCGATCTTGTCCAGCGGCACCTGGCGGGCGAGGGTGATGGCGGTGCCGGCGTCGCCCAGGGTCAGCGCGATGTTGACGCGGTGCAGCAGGACGTTGGTGGCACCGAAGCCGGTCCACCGGTCGTTGCCGTCGTAGCCGAGTCGTCCTGCGGCATGGAAGGCCTCAGCGAGCATGGCTTGTGCGTTGCCTCGGTTGTCGTCGCGGGCGGCGGCGATAGCACCGCGCAGCAGCAGGGCGCCGTAGACGGCGACCGCGTCGGTCGAGGCGAGTCCGGTGTCGCGTCGGAGGGTCTCGGCCACGTCTTCGGCAAGCTGTTGCGCCTGGGGGCCGTGGCCGTTGCTCATCAGGGCGTGGGTCATGATCCGGGCGCTTGCAGCCATCGCCACCGGGTCCTGGCTGATCGCGGCGGCGCGGGTGCTGCGTTCGGCGGCGACCAAGGCCATGCCCTTGTCACCGACCTTGAGCAGCACGCTGCCGACGACGTGGTAGAGGTCGCTGGCCAAGGCGTCGACCTGCGCTCGCTGCTCACCCTCGGCGTCGGCACGAGTTGGTTCCAGGGCGGGCAACAGGGCCACGAGCCCGGCGAGAACCTGCTCGTAACGGCACGCCTGATAGTCGGTCTTCGCGGCGGCCACGTCCCGAGCGAACTGCCGGAGCGGCAAGGCAACTGGCTCGGCGTTGCGCGCTCGCGGTGCGACCAGTGCTTCGAGCAGGGTTGCGACGTTCGGCAGGGTGATGCCGCTGATCGTCACGCCCGTCAGGAGGTCTCTGCGCCGCACATCGCCGTCCGAGTCGAAGTCGTGAATGCCGCCTTCGCCAGTATGGGTGTGCGCGTCCGTGACGGGCAGCGTCGCGGGATCCGCAAGTGCACCACTGGTACCCGCTGTCACCAATGCTTGGAAGCGCTCGCGGACGTCCGGGGTGGCCCGCCCGCTCACCCCGGCGGATCCAGCGGACCCTTGCGCAACCGGAGGCGTGGTGGGGCGAGACGGCGGCAGCGTTACGGCAGGTGTTCGGCAACGTCGAACGCCATGATCTCACCTACACAACCGCCTGCACCGCTACCGCTTCCTGAGCCCGGTCGAAGTAGGTGTTGGGTCACCATGCCGTCAGGGTTGCCCACGGGGCCGACGGGAAGGCCGTGAACGCCACGGACCCCTAGTACTGCGCGAACACGTAGCGCCAGGGATGACGAGGAGGACGACCTCCACCCACAGGCACCTGGATGCCACCTCCTGGGTGGCCGGGTCCATCCGGTCCGAGCTCCACAGCGGTACGGCGACGGCACTGAGCCAGATCAGCTTCCAGGCCGACTCGAACAGCAGCACCGGCAGCATCCGCGGCGGATAACGAACCCCCAGGAAGGCAAGGACTGACATCGCGACCAGCATGCAGTCGACGACGCTTGCCTCAGGAGCCACGGCTTGTCGTGGTGCCGCGGTGCGGGTCTACGTCGCCCGGGACACCACCGGCGCCATCCAACCGAACGGCCCGGCGGTGTCCGCGGCGATCGAACAGCCCGGCGCCGTGGCCCGCTACCGGTTCACCGGCACCGCCCGGCCAGCGGGTGTTCCTCGAGGTACCCGAGAGCACCCGGCGCGACCAGTGCTCCCCGCTCGAACTATGCCACGCGGGCGGCAAGATGCTGAACACCGGCTGCGTCATCAACGGCTCCGGCGGCATCGACCGACCGTCCTGCCGGCCACCGGCACGTACGCCATCGTCGTCGACCCGTCCGGTCCCACGACCGGAACAGTCACCCTCGCCCTGCGTCACTGACTCGCACCGCGCCTCGTGGTGGGGCGGTCGCTGAGCACTGGAAGCCGACAAGACAGCGTCCACCGCCCCCTCCGTTCATTTACTCACAGGCCGGAAGACCCCTTACTCGGCGCTTGGGATTGTTGACTCCTCCTGTTGGGGATTGATGTTCTCGTCAGCGAGGTCGGCAGGGTCGAATGACCATTACCAGGAACGGATCAATTGATGCCAAAGTTCGGAAAGCTCTGGAATGGCGGACTCTTCAGCGCCATCCTCTGCGTCAGCCGCACCGAAGCACGGCATCCGGCCGCCGACTCCCGGCGGCTCCGGTTCGGCGAGGGCCACGGCCGCTGACCACTGGCCTCGGGAGTGGTTCGTCAGCCCACGTGGGGGCGCTGTCGGTCGTCAGGCGCTCCCGGACGCAGGTCGGCCCAGGTCCGCTCGAATTCGTCTCCCGATTGTCCGAGCCACATCAAGCAACGTTCTCGGCGGATCGAGAGACGATTTCGTCGGCAACTTGACTATCGGTCACCCGGACACTCCGAACGCAGTCGTCACTGGTCGGACGTTCGCGAGGCACTGGATGAGGTCAGTCGGCGGCGCACTGTTCAATAGCCGACTTCCGCTCGGCCCCGTTGGACGTTGACTGCCTCGAACTACCGTCCCAAAATTGCCAGACCAGCCGGCACCCCGGCGGAATCCGCCGCTCTGCTGAGAGCACTTCGGGCGTTCCTGTTCGACTCCGCTACCGGGGACAGCGTTCGCGGCCGCCTGAGCTGATAGACGAGAGGGTGATCTTTGTGCCGCTGTCCGTGGAGGATCTGTACGCGTCGACGGATGACGACGTGAAGGCTGTAGCGCTCAGCATGTTCACCACCCAGCTGAAGAACTCTTCGTCGGTGAAGAGCGTCTTCTTCGCCGGCGAGGACACGACGGTGGCTGCCCCGAGCGATCCGGGCCTGGTGGACGATGTGGCGTGCGCGCTGGTCTGCTCGGCAATTTCCCGCAGTTCGCAATTCGGGTTCGCCCAGACCGTCGACCAGGGACGGTGCGACGGGGCGTGGCGGACGAGGCTGGTCTCGGATGAGGCGGTGCAGGCCGGGCAGTTGCTCTACGGCTCCGCCTTCGCCGACCACTGTCGCACGGCGGACCACTCGTTCGCCGAATACCTCGCCGACCCCGGCGGCGGGTGGGCGACCCAGCTCGCCGAGCACGTCACCACGGACGACTTCGTCAACGTCGAGATCGCGAAGCTCATCGCCGGTCAGGCCAACTGGCTGGACCTGCTGAACCTCGTCTTCTACAAGATCCAGCGGCTCGACCCGACGAAGGTCGCCCCCGTGCTCGCCACGTGGACCGCGGCATACCCCGACAAGGGAATCACCCAGACCTGGCAGAGCGCCAACCATGTTCCCGCGTCGGGCTTCTCGGCCGACCAGTTCATCGGCCAGGCCAGCCAGGCCATCGGCCAGAAGAAGTGGGAGGGCCAGGGCGGTTACACCACCTCGGAGGAGTTCTACGTCTACGGCGACCAGGTGGACGGCTTCCTGCGGGACCGGCCGACCCAGCTCGGCCTCACCACCGGGCAGCGGCCGGACAACCAGGTGACGGAGAACAGTGGAGGGATCTTCGGGTGCTTCGTGGCGGGCACCCCGGTGCACCTCGCCGACGGCACCACGATTCCCGTCGAGCGGGTCAGCCTGGACGACGAGGTGCTCGCCCAGGGCGGGTTGACCGGGGTGCACAGCGACGAACGCGTTGTGGTGCCGCTACCGGAGGGCTGCACGATCTACGGCATCAACGACCTCGACCCGTTCTTCTCCGCCGGCCACCTGTTCTGGACGACCGAGGGGTGGAAGGCCATCTCGCCGCGGATCGCGTTGGAGGAAAACGCCGACCGCGAGGTCGGACAGCTGCAGGTCGGCGATGTCGTGCACCGGGTCGTCAGGACCGACCCATTGCGCTATGACGAGGTACGCATCGACCAGATCTCGCAGGCGCGTCTGGACGCCGGGGCGACGCTGCACGGCCTGCATCTGCACGGGGCCCGCTCGTACCACGCACACGGCTTCTGCGTGGGCATGAACTACCCGGTCATCACCGAGAAGCGGCTGATGGACGGCTTCGCGCGGCTCACTCCGAGTGAACGTCAGCTCGTCGACGCCCACCTGAGCGCGATCGCGCCCCTGCTGGAGCACGCGGTGGGCCGATTCGTCACCGCACCCCTGCGGCGAGCGGTCGTGACCGCTCACGGCGCAGCCCCGGCCGGCCTCTCCTGACGGTCCATGGCCGTCAGCACCCACCCCTCCACCGGAAGAGGAACCAGCGTGATCGCCACACCCCGACGTCCCGCCGTCCGTTCGTCCCTGCAACTCTGGTCCGCAGCGCTCGACCTGTCGCGGATCTCGCGCTCGTTCGCGGTACGCGTCCACGACCGGAACGCGGCGGACTACCTGTCGCATGAGGCGGTTGCCAACCTGACACTGCGGGCGGGACGGCTCTGGATCGACGGCCGCGAGGTCGCCGATCCGGTGTTCGGCCGCGACTTCGTCCGGTTCGCGCACAAAACCGCGCACGAATACGTCAGCGGGGCGCTGTCGTTCACGCCGGACGGGCACGCGTTCACCGGGACCCTGTTCCTGGGCCCCACCGAGCACGGCGCGGTACGCCACGACGTGGCCGGGGTGACCCCGCCCACGCACTACTCGACCGAGATCGCCGCATCGGGCGCCGTACCCGGTCCCCACCAGCAGTTCCCCGCGTGGTCGCCGGAGGAACCGGCCGACCCGGACCAGTGGAGCCCCGGCCTCGATCTGGTCATCGGCTACGAGTTCGCCGGGACCGGCAGCCTGCCCACCCCGATCTACCAACTGTGCGACCCGCAGGACCCGGACAGGTACCTGGACCTCGACGGGTGCGCGCCCTCGGTGGACGAGCAAAACCAGAACTTCATGCTCACCCTCTCGGTGGGCGACCCCGGGATGACCTCGGTGGCGGTCGACGAGATGGGACCGCTGTTCCCGGCGGCGTTCACGGTGGAGTTCGCCTGGGACGGAGGCAGCTTCCGCGGAACCTTCCAGCACTTCGACACCGCCAGCGACCAGGCCGAGACCGCCCAGCACGCGTGGCGCGGCACCGCCCGGACGTCCGCGCCCGATCCGGGTACGAGCGATGTGACGAGCCTCGCCGCCACCGCACTGGCCAACACCGCCGGGGATCCCCAGCCGCAGGATCTGTCGATCGCGGAACTGTTCACCCTCCAGCCCGACCCCAAGACCCTGCAGGACACCCAGTTCGCCATGCTGCTGGAGAACACCAAGTGGGCGCTCGCCAACAACTCCGGCACCCAGGACTGGGTGGCGACGTACTTCGGCCAGGTGCCCCCGAACCTCAGCGCCGCCCGAATCGCTGAGATCACCACCGACAAGTCCTTCTACACCGATCGCTTCGCGATCTCCTATCTGGGCAAGAGCCTCAACGAGATAAGCGGCCCGGCGGCTCCGGAAACCAAGCTGACCGCCGGCCAGGAGCTCGACCTCGAGTTCTACCTGCGGGCCGGGCTCGCCGCCCACCCCGGCTACACCCGGCAGAGCCAGGGCGTGTTCCTCCGGTCGTTCACGCAGACCACGCCGCGGCTGGACAAGTACCTGCAGACCCAGGCCACGGAAGACTGGGCCACGCAGCTCTACCACCAGCTCCTCACCCCCGTGCAGATGAACATGACCATCAACAAGATCATTGCCGGGCAGGGGTTGGCCGAGGCGAACCGGCATTCCACCGTCCTGCAGGCCCTACAGCCCAGCAGCGACCTGGCCCGCCAATATCACGAGCGCATCACCACCGCGACCATGTCGCGTACCGTCTCGCACCTCAACCTCGACGACTCCGACGCCGTGCGCTCCTGGCTCAGCGACACCATCGCGGCCTTCATCACCGCCTTCCTGCACGACAACCTGGATATCCCCGGCACCGACGTGGCGGCGCAGGCGGCCATGGTCGAGGCGGCCCGCGAGATGGAGAAGGCGGTGGCGGCGGCGGACGGCGTCGCCAAGCTCGCCGCGGCGCTCGCCGACCTCACGGTGGCCGCCGGGGGCAAGGACGTGTGGGAGAAGCTGGCCAACGCCAAGACCCTGTGGGGCAAGGCCGGCTACGGCTTCGCCAACATGATCTATTTCCTGTCCATCGCCGGCAGCACGTTCATGGCCGCCAGCGCGTTCGCGCGCTGGGACACCCTCAAGGACACCCAGAAGGCGTCCGCGGTGGTGACCGCTATCGAGGTCGCCGCCAAGATCGTCAAGAATGTGCCGGAGATCGTCTCCGCCGGCAAGGTCGGCTACACCGAAATCGGCAAGTTCTTCCAGGAGTCGGGCTCGTCGGACGTGGGTGAGACCTTCGTCAACATGATGGTGAAGTTCGGGGGAGACGACGTGTTCTCCTACGGCGCCCAGGGGCTGGGGGAGATCGCCGACACCGCGAGCCGGGAGATGGCCGTGGAGAACACCAGCTGGGTCAAGGCCTTCAACAACACGGTGGGCAAGGCGTGCGAGGTGATCGGCGTGGCCGCCGCCGTGGCCTACGCCGTGCTGTCCACCATCGACTTCGTGAACGAGGTCAACGGTGACGCGCCCGTGAGCACCAAGGCACTCGACGGCATCATCATGGCGGCCAACATCGGTGTGGCCGTCTGCGCCGTGGCCGCCCTGGCCCTCGGAGGCGTCGTCATCCCGGTGATCGGCGCGGTGTTCGCGGTGATCGGAATCGTCGCGACCCTCATCGAGATGTTCGACCCGCCGTCGCCGCCGCCGTCGCCCGCCGAGGTGTTCATGACTGACCATCTGCTGCCCGCCTTCTCCGGTCCCAACCGTTGGGTGTTGGCCGCCAGTGACGGCTGGACTCCCGACGAGCCGGTGCCCACGGACAACCCCTACTCCCCGCCGACGACCAGCCTCGCGCCGGCACCCGCCGGGGCATGACGGCACCGGTCTGGATCATCGGCAACCCGACCGCCGCGGGCGGGCGCGCCCGCGCCCGCTGGCGGGCGGCCGAGCGCCGACTGCGTGATCAGGGCATCGGGTACGAGTTCAGCTGGACGAACGCCCGAGGACATGCCACGCAACTCGCGCGCCAGGCCGTCGCCGCGGGTGCCACGACCGTCGCCGCGTTCGGGGGCGACGGCACCCTGCACGAGGTGGTCCAGGGCCTGGTCAAGGACGATGCCGATCCCCGGTGCGCCGCGAGTGTGGCGTTCCTCCCGGCCGGCTCGAGCTGCGACTTCGACCGCGAACTGCCGCCGCGCCAGTCCTGGGAGGCGCGCCTGCGCAACCCCCGGGTGCTGCGCCGGGACCTGCTACGCGTCCGGTGTCACGACGACGACGGACGGCCCGTCGTGCGCTATGCCGTCCTCGGCTCGCACGTCGGGCTCGTCGCCGAGGCCGCACGGCGGGTCAACCTGTCACGGATGCGTACCCTCCCGGTCGACCTTGTGGCGCTGGCCGCCGCCGTCGGCGCCTTCCGCGCCCGCCTCCGGCCGACGCCCACCACGATGCTGCGCCACGGCTCCGAGGAGCCCAGGCTCGGCCGGCTGCTCGACACCGCCGTCGTGCTGACCCCACGGCTCAGCGGCGGGATGCGACTCGGAGTGCCGATCTCCGGCGACGAGGGTCGATTCGTCACGCTGGAGGTGGACGCCGTGGGCGCGACGGGCCTGGCCCGTGTCGTGTCGGCGCTCTACCGGGGAAGGCTCGCCGAGCACCCCGGTGTGCGCTGGCGCAGGGGAGAGACGGTCGAGATGTCCGGGCCGGTCGGAGCCCTCGTGGAGGCGGACGGCGAGATCGTGGGGCGTACCCCGGCCCGGTGGTCCGTGGTGCCCGGCGCCCTCCCCGTTGCCGTGGCCCGGTAGAAGCGGGCTCCGCGCTGGTTAGGCCGATCCACATGCTCGCCGGATCCTCGCCCCGTCGTGACCGATCGGCCGCCGTCCTCGCGGACGTGCTCGCCGGGGAGGGGCCTGGCGCCTGGTGAGCGGGCCGGTCGTGCCCCTCCAGCGGGGTGCTCCGGCCGACGGCTCGGAGTCGCGCGGCGTGGCCGGCTGGTGCGCTTGGGTCGCCGAGTCACGCCCCTTCGAGATCCTCATCATCGTCGTGATCGGGGCCAACGCGGTGATGCTCGGCATCGAGACTTACCCCCACCTGGGTGCGGCCGGGCCGATGCTGCGCTGCATCGATGCAGAGTGCGACGTGGCTGACCGTATCGGGGTCGTGCTCCTCGAACAGGTCATCCGCCCCGGCCGGCCGATGGCATTCTTCGCAGCTGTCGACATGCTCGCGATGGCAGGGTGAGGCCGATGCCCGTCGTCGAAGCGACCGTCACCGTCCCGCTGCCGCCGCCCCTGGCGGTTGCCGTGTCCGAGACCACGGGAGACCCCCGTCTGCGCTGGGACCGCTTCATCCGCCGCCAGCACTTCCTCGACAGCGTTCGGCGGCGAACACGGCGTCGAACGTCGGCGTGAACTTGGCGTCGCGGTCACGAAGCGACGAGCTGATCCCTGCTGGCGGTTAGCCCGTCCGGCCAGCGCCTCCTGACCGTTGACCTCGGGCAGGGGTCCCCTCTCCTGCACCGGGCGGAGGACGGCTCGGTCCTGCGGAAGTTGAACGCGCAGGGCACCGTGCCGGCCCACCCAGACAGCACGGACGGGGACAGGGTGTACTGGGACTACGAGGCGGCGTTCGTGGACGAGGATCGAGTGGTGGCTGAATGCCCTGGCACACTGGTGTCCGACGTGGGCCTACGCCTTCGATGGATACGCCTCGGCGAGCGCCGCCTTCAGGCGCGCGAGGTCCCGGGCGAGTGCCGGTTTGCTGGTGAGGCGCAGTACCGGATAGAACAGCCGCCGGTGGAGGTGCAGCTCGATGACGTGGACGATGCGGGTGCCCTCGGGCGTGTGGTCGATCAGGAAGCTCAACTCCGCCCGCTTGAACATCGACGACTCAAGCAGGACGAATCTCAGTGTGCTGCTCGGCCGGTACTCGGTGATGCGGAGCTGCTGCCGCATGCCGGACGGCGCGACGGTGGTGGCCTCGTAGCCGACCCCTGCCGGATCCGGGGAGTGCGGGATCAGCTCGGCGACGCTCCGATCCCACAACACCGAGTTCGGGGGGTCGGCGAGGAAGCCCCACACCTGTTCCGGCGTCTGTCGCACGACGATCGACGATTCAAGTCGCACCATCCCCCGCTATACGTTGTGAGCCGTAGCTGCGCGGAGGCGGACATGGCCCAGAGGTTAGCCCTCAACCCGTGACCGAAAACCCCGCGCAATTCCACTGAACCGATCGATGAGCCGGCGCTCCTGCCGGTCGTCAGCCGGACGTCGCTGACGGCCGCGATCCGGGCACGGCCCCTGGGCCGCGGCGAGGCACCTGGCCAGATCCTTCCGCTCCGGCAGCAGGCCGTGTTCTCCGGGCTACGCCGCCAGCACCACAGTCCACTTTCTGAACCAAAGGAGTTCGCTTGCCTTCGCCGACACCTTCGACGGCCGCCGTAGCCGGCGGCAATGACGACTTCCGGCTTAACCCCCGTCCGGGGGTCAGAGTTGACGTCCCTGTTGGGGTCAGTCTTGATCCAGACCCCCGAACCGACCCCCGATTTCCACTCACACCGCAGCTCAGCCGGCCTGTCAGCGGAGGCTGGCTGTGCTGGGACAGACCCTGCCTGTCTCAGGTCTCCCCCTCCGGGCAGCGGCTTGCGCATCGGAGGGAGGTAGTGGCTGGTGGATGATCCGGTTCTGCGGGTGCAATCGCAGCTGACCGACCGAGACCGGCTGCTGCTCGGCTGGCTCTACGACCACGGGGTGCTGACCTCGTTCCAGATCGCGAGCGCCCTGTTCTCGTCGTTGGACTTCTGCCAGCGCCGGTTGCGGACGCTGTATCGGTTGCGGTTGGTGGCCCGGTTCCGGCCGCAGCGCGCCGACGGCGGCTCATATCCGTACCACTACGTAATTGACCAGCTCGGCGCCGAGGTCGTCGCCGCCGCCCGCGACGAGCGACCGCCTCGACGTGACCACGCCCGCGTGGAGCGGCGACGCTGGACTGCGAGCCGCAGCTTGGCTCACCGCCTCGGGGTGAACGGCTTCTTCACCGACCTGGCCGGCTACGCCCGCACCCACACAAACGTCGAGTTGGTCGAGTGGTTGTCGGAGGCGGCGTGCCAGCGCTCGGCGATGTTCACCCGCCCTGAGGATCCGGGTCTGGTGCGGGCATACCAGCCGCGGGTCCGCCCGGACGGCTACGGCCTCTGGGCGCAGGGCGGCGTGACGGTGCCGTTCTTCGTGGAGTACGACACCGGCGGCGAGCAACTGTCGGTCCTGATCGGCAAGCTGGACGGCTACCGGGAGCTGTTCGCCACGATCGGCAGAGTGTGGCCGGTGCTGTTCTGGCTGCACTCTGCCGCCCGGGAGGCCAACCTGCGCCGCCTGCTCGCCGACACGGCGCCACAGGTGCCGTTCGCTACCGGGGCTCGCGACCACGCCGCCACGGCGGGGCTGTGTCCCGCTGAGGCGGTCTGGGCCGTACCAGCCGGCGGAGGCCGGCGCTATCGCTTGGCCGGCCTGTCCCGCTACGTCGCGGACAGCCGGGAGGCGGCATGATCGGCGACCGGCGTGCGAGCGCGGAAGGTACATCGCCCGCGCGCCTGACAACAACGCGCGTCGCCTCTCACCGGTCTGTCACCGGCGAGCGCGCCGTAACTGACAGACCGGTGACAGCGGGGGACCGTTCCGTCGGCAGCCTGCTGGAGGTACCGTCCCGCGCCCGGTCCACCGGGGGACGGTCCGCCCCTGCCGCGGTCCGCGGCGCCGGCTCACGGACCGTCCGCGCTCCTGCCGAAGCCCACTACGCACGTGGACGGGTCTCCGCCCTGGTTCGGTCCGGGGAGGTGGTCCGCCACGGCTCCACCACCATCTGATGCGGACCGTGGTCCGCGTGGCAGTCGCGCTGAGGGCGTGGTCCAGATCGTGATCATGCTCGCCATCGGCGCAGCCGCTGGAGCGGCCAGCTTTACCCACGTCCACAACGTCGCCGCCGCCCACGGTCAACCCGGATGGCTGGCCTGGGCCGACGCCGTCGTCCTCGAACTGATGTCCATCGCCTCCGGCCTGGAGCTACGCCGCCGAAAACGCGCCCACACCTCGACGGTCTTTCCCGCGAGTGTGCTGGCCTGCGCGGTCACGCTGTCCCTCGCGGCGCAGGTCGTCGAAGCTGAACCGTCACCCGTCGGGTGGATCGCTGCGGCGGTGCCCGCGCTCGGCTTCCTCGTCATGGTCAAGATCGCCCTCGGCTACGCCAACACCCCGACGCCGACCACCACCTCCCCGCCCACAGACCAGGCCCCGGACCAGACCGCGCAGACGCCACCCTCCACCGAGCAGGCCGACCCGGACCGGTCCGCCGGGACGACGAGGGAGCGGTCCACGGCCCGGACCGTCCGCCCACCAGACGCCGACTCGCGCCCCCGGGGACCGGACCGCCGTCACCGCAGACAAAGCCGCGGACGGTCCGCGCCGCCCTTCCAAGACACGGGGGAGCTACTCCCCGCAGCGAGACAGGTCCGGGACCAACTCGTTGCCGACGGACGTCCACTCACACGGGCAGCACTTGCCGACGCCCTCCGTCGGGCGGGCCACACCGTGTCCAACACCCGGGTCTCCGAACTCCTCCAGATCCTCCGAGCCGAGACGTCCTCGATGCTCAGAGGGCACGACGGTCCGCCTCCGGTCCAGAGCTCGTGACGGCCGCTGCCGCCGAGTTGGCAGCGAATGACGAACGCCAGGTCCGCCGGGCAACCGGAGCATCGCGCTGCTGGCGACCTTCCCGAAGCCACGCCCGGGAGCCACCGAGTCCTTCGACATCCACAGAACATTCGGGAGAACACCGCTGATGAACACCCACACGAATCCAACCGAGAAGTACACCAACACCGCGGCCGGCAACCCCGCCACCACAGCTTCCGGCAAGGTGTGGACGGCCGACCGTGTTCGCGCACTGGGCGTGACGACCACTCTCTCCACCGCCGCCTCGGTCCTCGGCATCAGCCGATCCCAGGCCTACCGGCTCGCCGACACCGACGCCATGCGCCGGTGGGGCACCAGCTCGACCAGCTCGCAGTCGAAGCCGCCGACGTCGGCCGGCCCGTCGGCGTGCCAGATCCGGAACCGGCCGCCGACCCGCGGCTCGACCTCGGCCCGGATCACCGCCAGGCCTCCGGGGGCCAGCCAGCGGCGCAGCAGTTCCGGCTTCAGCCAGGCCCGGTAGACCTCTTCCGGTGGTGCCGGGATGACGCGTTCCAGTCGTACGACGGTGCTCACCGGTCGTTCCCTTCGAAGTACGCCTGTAGGGCGTCGAGGCGTGCGGTCCACTGCCGTTCGTAGAAGGTGGGCCAGGTGGAGGTGTCGGCGAGCGGGGCCGGTTGCAGGCGGCAGACGTGCCGGCGGTCGGTGACGGTGCGGCGCACCAGTCCGGCCCGCTCCAGGACCTGCACGTGCTTGGAGGCCGCCGCCAGCGACATCTTCAGCGGCGCGGCCAGTTCGCCGACGGTCAGCTCGCCGGCGGCGAGACGGCGCAGCATGTCGCGGCGAGCGCCGTGCGCCAGCGCGTGGAAGACGGCGTCCGTCCCCACCGGATTGTCAACCATGCGGTTGACGGTGGTCGCGACGACGTCAAAGTTCAACCACTTCGTTGAATGACGTCACGCCGTCGGTGGGGGTTGCTTCAATGAGCGCCCACGACGGACGGGGGAGACGGATGCCCGAGGTGCGTATCGCGCGGTGGGACGAGGACGACCTGGATCTGCTGCGTCGCCTCAACGCGCCGGAGGTCCGGCACCACACCGGTGGCCCGGAGACCGACGAGCAGGTGCTCGCCCGGCACGAGCGGTACCTGCAGGGGCCCGGTCCCCGCAGCGGCTGGATGTTCACCGTGGTGCTGCCCGACGGGGTGAAGGTCGGCAGCGTCGGCTACTGGGAACGGAGCTGGCACGACGAGCCGGTCTACGAGATGGGCTGGGCGATCCTCCCCGAGCACCAGGGGCGGGGCCTGGCCACCGCCGCCGTCCGCGCCGTGGTGGCCGAGGCCCGCGCCCACGGCCGGCACCGGTGGGCGCACGCGTACCCGTCGGTGGACCACCCGGCTTCGAACGCGGTCTGCCGCAAGGCGGGGTTCACCCTGTTGGGCGAGACCGAGTTCGAGTACCCGCCCGGGCACCTGATGCGCTCCAACGACTGGCGGCTCGACCTGACCGGGTAGGGCGGCGCGGCGGCCGCTCGGCCGCCGCGCCAATGGTGCCGGTCAGCGGGTACGGGCCCGCCGGCCCTGGATCGTCGGGGCGAGCCGGAGCAGGGCCAAGCCGGCGATGAGCAGGGTGGTGCCGGCGATCAGCGACCAGCCGATGCTCACCCCGGTCAGCGGCAGGGTGGCCGAGCATCCGGCGGCAGCGGCAGCGCATCCACGCTGGTACATAGGGGGTGCCTTTCTCTCAGGAGTTGATCCACACGCGGTCGGTGCCGCGTACGGTCTGGGCCAGCGCCCGCCAGTAGGCGAACGAGCGGACCTGCTCGTAGCACCACTCGGGGAGCAGCGCGGCGGCGGTGAGCAGGGCCCACCAGCCCTGCCGGCGGACGGTGACCACCCGTTCCAGGACGAAGACGGCGGTCACCGGCAACCAGCGGGGATCCCAGGGCAGCGTCCCGACCAGGAACCAGCCGGCGACCACGGCGGCCAGGTAGATCGGCACCAGCAGCGAGCTGGTGTAGATGCCGAGTTGGCGCAGCCAGTTGCCGGCGTTCCACCAGCGGAAGCCGTACAGGCGCAGCGAGTCGAGCATTCCGCGCTGCCAGCGGACCCGCTGGGTGACGAGGGCCTGGACGGTGGGCATGGAGTCGGTGATCGCGTCGAACCCGGGCGCGACCCGGGGCCGGTAGCCCAGCGACCGGACCGCGAACGTCATCTCGATGTCCTCGGTGGCCGGGTCCCGGTGGTAGAACTCCCGCGGGTAGCCGGGCAGCGCGCCGGAGGCGCGGGCGGCCAGGATCTGGCGTACCACGGGCACGCGGAACAGGGTGGCCACGCCGGAGAGCACCACCGCCGTGCCGCCCTTGCGCCACACCCAGCGGGAGAACCGGGCGTACTCGTTGCCCTGCAGGATGTCGAGCAGTCGGGGCTGGTGGTCCAGCCGGTAATCGGCGCAGACCGCGCCGACGCCCCGGCGTTGCAGCCCGTGGACGGCGGCGGCGACGGCGCCGGGGGCCAGGATGCTGTCCGCGTCGGTCACCAGCAGCATGTCCCGGTCGTGCAGCTGCGGCAGCAGCAGGTTGATCGACCAGTTGAGCGCGCCGGCCTTCTTGTGCGGGTTCGGGCCCGGCATGTCCCAGACTTCGGCACCGGCCGCGCGGGCGATCGCCGCGGTGTCGTCGGAGCAGTTGTTCGGCACCACGATCAGCCGGTCGACCGGCCGGGTCTGCGCCAGCAGGGCGCGGACCGTCGCGGCGATGGTGGCGCCTCGTTGTAGGCGGGCACCACCACGACGACACGGGTCCGCCGGTAGGTGCTCATGCGGTGTCGAGGGGTCCGTTCCTCTGCGCGATCACGCCACCGTCGCGGCGCCGGTACGGCCGCGGAGGGGTCGGACTGCGTGATCAGCAAAAGTATTCAGGTTCGTGACCTGCGGGTGCAGCGGACGACCGCCTCGATTGTTCCGGCTGGGCATCCGTCGCTCGGACCGGCCACGGCAGTCCCGGCGGCGGGACGGTCATCCCCTCGGCGCGGACAGCCGGGCCGGGCCGACCGAACGGCCGAGCACCCGGTGACCGGCGCCGGTCAGCACGCCGCGTCCGGTCGTTCCGCGGTGCGAGCGCGAGGGTCAGTTGACCCCGGTCGGTCGACGCTCCGCCGCGCGGCCGGCGGCCGTCGTGCCGACGGTACGCGCCGGCACGGTCGGCGCGTCCCGGCCGGTGCCCCGCCGCCCGTCGCCGCCCTTGTCGTCGTTCTGCTCGTGGTAGTCCTGCTCGACGTTGACCGTCCACACGTCGTGGCCGGCGCCATGGGCGATGTTCTCGGCGGTCAGCATGGCGGTCAGCATCGAGTGGTCCTGGTTGTTGTAGCGGTGCATCCCGTTGCGCCCGACGGGGTGCACGTTGGGCAGCTCCCGCGCCAGCCACGCCCGAATCGTGTCGACATTGTGCTGGTAGCGGTCGTCGTACACCGGGTAGGCCTTCGGCATCCGCACCACGTACCCGCTCTCCACCGCGCCGGGCCGCACCAGGCCGAGCTGCTCCAGCTCGGCGGTGGCCCGCGCGACGAGGTCGGCGTCGGAGGTCCGCCAGGTCTCGTCGTCCTCGAACACGAAGTACTCCAGCCCCAGGCAGGTGCGGCCGTCCTTGACCAGGTACGGCGACCAGGAGCCGAAGTTCTGGATCCGGCCCACGTTCACCGCCGGGTCGTGCACGTAGATCCAGTTGTCCGGAAAGGAGAACTCCTCCGGCACCACCAGCGCCACGGTCAGGAAGTCCCGGTAGCGCAGGTCGGCGGCGCATTCGAGCACCTCGGGCGGGGCGGCCGGGCGCACCGCGGCCACCAGCTCCGAGATGGGCATGGACGAGATGACGTGGTCGGCGGGGAGCCGGCGTTCCCCGCCCGGCCCGTCGACGGTGACCGCCACCGCCCGCCCGCCCTCGCGGTGCACCGCCCGCACCCAGGTGCCGGTGCTGACCTCGCCGCCGCGCTTGCGGACCTCCTCGGTGCAGCGCTCCCACATCATGCCGGGGCCGAACTTCGGGTACTGGAACTCCTCGATCAGACTGGTCACGTCCTTGCGGTTGCGGCGCGGCAGCAGCGCGTTGAGCACCGCCCGGGCCAGCGACAGGTTCTTGATCCGCTGGGCGGCCCAGTCGGCCTGCAACTGGTCGGCCGGCATCCCCCAGACCTTCTCCGTGTACGTCTTGAAGAAGATCGAGTAGAGCCGCCAGCCGAAGCGCGCCGACACCCAGCCCTCGAAGTGCGACTGGTCCTTCGGCGGGCGCAGCCGCGCCCGGGCGTACGAGCCCATGCAGCGGGCCGCCTCCCGTACGCCGAGGTTGCGCAGGGCGTTGCCGGCGTTGAGCGGGTAGTCGTAGAGCGCACCCCGGTAGAAGATGCGGCTCATCCGGGGCCGGAGCAGGAACTCCTCGTCGGGCAGGATCTCGTGCCAGAACTCCTCGACCCGGCCCACCTTGGTGAAGAACCGGTGCCCGCCGATGTCGAAGCGCCAGCCGTCCCGCTCGACGGTACGGCTGATCCCGCCGACCACCTCGTCGGCCTCGAACACCCGTACCGACGCGCCGTGCCTGAGCAACTCGTACGCGGCGGTCAGGCCCGCCGGGCCCGCGCCGATGACCACCGTGCCGTGACGCTCGTCCATCCTCACGCCGCTCCCTGCCCTCGGGTCATGTCGGACAGGCGCGGTTACCCGTTCTCTGCGCTGTCTCACATCCGCCGGCCCGGAACTCCTGATCATGCCGCTCGGAGCCGGGCGGTGGGGGCGCAGAGGTGTCAGCCGGCGTAGGCGGGGGATGCCCGGCCGGCAGGTTCGCGGCCGCCGTGGGTGGGTCGCGGGTCGGACCGACTCCGTGAGGAAGCGCCAGATGACCGACGGGCCGCGGGACACCGCAGCGGACGGCCGCGCGCCCGCGACCGGTCTCCCGGCGCGCTGGGACCACCTGCTCGGCCACGCCAGCGACCTCGTCGCCCGGGTGCCCGAGCGCTCGCGGTACGTGCTCGCCCTGTTCGTCGGCGCGAAGGTCGTCCTCGCCCTGGTCGGGGTGATCGCCCTGGCCGCCTGGGACGGGGCGCCCGCCGCGCCCCCGGCGGACGAGATCAACACACGCCTCGACCAGGCGGCGATCTCGCCGCACCGCTGGATCTCGATGTGGTTCGCCTGGGACGCGCTGATCTACGACGGCCTGAGCCGGCAGCCGCTCACCGGCGAGTGGAAGGGAGGGTTCGGCTTCCCCCTGCTCTACCCGTTCCTGGCCCGGGTGGTGGCGGTCCCGCTGGGCGGCGACACCGCCATGGCGCTGCTGCTGATCAGCAACGTCGCGTTCCTGCTGCTGCTCTACTACGCCCTGCGGCTAGGCGAGACCCTGCTCGGCGACGCCGCCGCCGCCCGCCGGTTCACCCGCTACCTGGTGCTGCTACCCACCGCGTTCCTGTTCCAGGCCGCGCTGACCGAGTCGCTGTTCCTCTGCCTGGCGCTGGCCACCTTCCACTACGCCGAGCGGGGGCGGTGGGTGACGGTGGGCGTGCTGGGCTACTTCCTCGGGCTCAGCCGCTCGGTGGGCTTCCTGGTTGCCGTCCCGCTCGCGCTGGTCCTGCTACGCCAGCACCGCTACCGGCTCGACCCGCGCAGCCTCTGGACGTACGTCCGCGCCGGCTGGCCGTTGCTGCTGATCCCGGCCGGCTGGCTCACCTTCATGGCGTTCTGCCGGTGGAAGGGCGGGGACTGGTTCGCCTACAAGCAGGCCCAGGAGAAGGGCTGGGGGATCGTCGTGCAGAATCCGCTGCCGGTGCTCTGGAACGGCCTGACCGGTGACCACCGGGACGCCGTCCGGGTCTGGTTCGCCGTGGCCGTGCTGGCGGTGGTGGTCGCCGGCTTCCGCCGGCTCGGGCTGCCCTACTTCGTCTACGCGGTGCTGATGGTGCTCGCGCCGCTGTCGATGGGGCCGCCGGTGTACAAGAGCCTGCTGCGCTACCTGATCGCCGCGTTCCCGGTCGGCCTGGTCCTGGCCAGGTGGGCCAGGAACGCCACGGCCGACGCCTGGCTGAGCGCCGCGCTGGGCCTGGTGCAGGGCGCGCTGTTCGTGGTGTGGCTGGCCTACTGGACGCACTTCATCATCTGAAGGGGCGCTACGTCGCCTCGCGGAACGGGTCGACGGCGACCCGGTGCAGCCGGGTCAGCAGCTTCGCGGACTTCTCCAGGTCGCCGGCTGCGCTCAGCTGCTCGCTCACGTTGAGTTCCAGCACTTGACGATCTCTCCGCTCTGAAGGACGGGCGGAGATTCCCTCCACGCTGCGGGTGGCACACGCGGCGTCCGGGCGGATTCCTGCTTCCTCGCGTGGTGCCGGCACGAGTGCCGGTCTTATCTGCGCTCCACAGGCGTTTAGGCTCTCGGCGCGTCCCGCCGCGAGGACGTTCATGGCCGCGTTGACGTCCCGGTCGTGGGTGCTGCCGCAGGGGCAGTCCCAGGCTCGGACGTTGAGCGTCATCTTGTCGTTGATTCGGCCGCAGTTCGAGCACATCCGGGTGGACGGGTAGAACCGATCCACCCGGGCGAAGGTGCGCCCGTACCGGGCGGCCTTGTACTCCAACATGGCGGTGAAGCTGGCCCATCCCGCGTCGTGCACGGACTTGGCGAGCCGGGTCGGCCGAGACCGACGACGCACAGGTCCTCGACGTACACCGCTTGGTTGTCGCGGATGATCGCCGTGGAGAGTTTGTGCTGCCAGTCTCGCCGGGTGTCGGCCACCCGCGCGTGGGCGCGGGCGACCTTGACGACGGCCTTCTTGCGGTTCTGGCTGCCACGCTGCTTGCGAGACAGGTCTTGCTGCAACCGGCGCAGCTTGCGGGCCGTACGGCGTAGGAACTTCGGGGCGGCGACCTTCGTGCCGTCGGAGAGGACCGCGAAGTGGGTCAGCCCCAGGTCGATACCCACCTCGGCCCCGGCCGGCGGCAGCGTCTCGTCCTGCGTGCTCTGCACGACGAACGACGCGAAGTACCGGCCCGCCGCATCCTTGATGATCGTCACACTGGACGGTGCGGAGGGCAGCGTCCGCGACCAGCGCACCTCCAGGTTGCCGATCTTCGGCAACCTGAGTCGGCCGTTGTCGAGGACCCTGAACCGGGCGTTGGCGGTGAAGCGGATGGCCTGCCGGTTGTCCTTGCGGGAACGGAACCGTGGCGGCGTGACCTTGCGGCCCTTGCGCTTGCCGGAGATCGAGGCGAAGAAGTTGCGGTACGCCACATTCAGATCCGCGAGGGCCTGTTGCAGGACCACCGAGGACACCTCGGAAAGCCACCTTCGTTCCGGGGTCGCCTTGGCTGCGGTGACCCGCTTGGACAGTTCGGCGTCCGACAGGTACGGCAGACCCTGCTCGCGGGCTTCCTGCCGCGCACGCAGTCCGTCGTTGAACACC